>JAJZNX010000162.1 GCA_021852275.1 Planctomycetota bacterium
ATTTCAGCCACCGTGCGTCCATTGGCAATCAGTTCGTCGGGCGTTGGAAAATCAATACCGAAAAAACATGGATGTCGGATCGGCGGGCAGCTTACCCGCATGTGGACTTCCTTGGCTCCGGCCCGCCGCAGCGCCAGAATTTTCCCGCGGGTGGTGGTGCCGCGCACAATTGAATCTTCCACCACCACCAGCCGCTTGCCGCGGACGACATCCGGTATCACGATCAATTTCATCTGCACCGCCAGATCGCGCATCTGCTGCGAAGGCTGCAGAAATGATCTGCCCACGTACCGATTCGGAACAATCCCCTCTTGAAACGGAATGCCGCTTTGCTTGCTGTAACCCAAAGCCGCGGAGCGGCCGCTGTCTGGAATGGGAATTACAATGTCCGCATCCACCGGAGATTCCACCGCCAGCCGCTGCCCCATTTTCTGCCGAACCATCACCACCGTATCGCCGAACAACGTGCTCGACGGGCTGGCAAAATATACGTGCTCAAACGCACAATGCGCACGGGCGTGGCGATCTTCCGTGTAGAACCGGCTTTTGAGCGAGGTGCCGCTATGGTCGATGGTAACAATTTCCCCTGGCTCCACTTCCCGCACAAATGTAGCCTGAATGCTGGCCAGAGCACACGTTTCCGATGCCACACAATAAAAACCATCCCGGGTTTTCCCGATCACCAGCGGACGAAAACCCCATGGATCGCGGCACGCTTCCATCCGATCCTTAAATAAAAACAACATGCTAAACGCACCCTGCAGATGCCGGAGCACATGGGCCAGTGGGTCCGGCTTTTCCTGGTGCGTGGGTTTGGCCAGCATGTGAATGACAATTTCCGTATCGCTGGTGGAATAAAATATATGGCCGTATTTCTGGTATTCATGCCGCAGCCGCGCCGCATTGATCAGATTCCCGTTATGCGCCACCGCCACCTGGCCATCGATATATTCCTCCAAAATTGGTTGCGCGTTGCACTTGCGGTTAGAGCCTGACGTGGAATACCGCACATGCCCAATCGCCGCAGTGCCCGTCATTTCACGCAACACATTTTTATTAAAAACCTCCGCCACCAGCCCCAGCCCCGTATGCGCACTGATATCCCGCCCATCACTGGCCGCGATTCCGGCGGATTCCTGCCCTCTATGCTGCAAGGCATACAGCCCGTAATAACACCTTTCCACCGCATCCGGCGGACCGGCAATTCCAAAAATTCCGCATTTCTCTTTTTTTTCGTATTCCGCCAGACCGTCCTGCGACACATTTGACGTGGAGACTTCGGCCTCGGGGACAAGCTGTGCCAACGAGATACGGCTGTCGGAATCGGTCCTATTGTTACCGGATTGCGGGTCTGCCATGCGCGATTCTCCGATTTACCGTCGCCCCAGAATAAAGCGATTTGAACCAAACCGACTTCACCACCGGATTCTAGCAGAACTTGGCCATGCGGCAAACATGCGCAAGGCTCAACGGCTCAACGAGGGTGCCATAAACCCTGACCTCCGGGCCGGTAGCTTGACCGATTATGCGGAAAGCCGTTATACACAGCGACGAAATAGTAATCCCCCACCCGGCACCACCGCCGGGCGTCTTGAACCAGCCGGGCGCACCAGCCCTGCCTGAAGCCCAAAAGCAGCCCCGCCTGATCCACCTGTCCCACCGGGCCCGCTACCCACAAACTGATACGTATTGTCGTCGTTCATACACCGCTGCACACAGTTCCAGGCGAACCGCGGGGGTTATCTGGTGTGCCCTCGGTGTGGCCTGCTTTTCGGACAATGCTGCCTTGTGTCTGAACACTCTCCGTTCGCGTGAGCACCTGCTCTTATGTTGAGGAAATGTTTGAGTGCCGCATCGGCACCGGCCAATACGTACTCGCGGATGAATTACATTTCCGGTTCCAGATTTTCAACCTGTTCGGCGGTAAACACCGGCCCTTCTTTGCATACATAGGTATCGCCGATGTTGCATCGCCCGCATTTGCCCACTCCGCATTTCATGCGGTTTTCCAACGTGGTAAAAATATCATGCTTCTTAAACCCCAGTTGATACAAATTGCGCAAGGTATATTGAATCATCACCGGTGGACCACACACCACACTGATGCTGTGTTCCGGCGATGGTTTCAAGGCCTCAACGAGTTGAGGTACCAGGGCAGTGTAACGTCGTTGAGCCGGGTCCAAGACCGTATCCGCGGCCGCTGCCGGGTGAATAGGAACCCATCCCGGAGCCGCAGCTTCCTGGCTAAATCCTTTGCCGTCGGCATTGGGCTTCCAGTCAATGCACAACTGCAAATTCACATCAGGGCGGGCTTCCCATTGGGCCAACTCCTCCTTATACACGTGATCTGCCGCGGTTTTGGCTCCGTAAATAATCGTGATATTCCCATAGTCCTCCCGGCGATCCAGACAATATTGTATCACGCTGCGCAGCGGCGGAAGGGCTATGCCGCCGGCAATAAACAGCAGATTTCGCCCTTTCCATGCCTCCACCGGAAAACTGTTCCCATATGGACCGCGAAAACCCATCACATCGCCCACATCCAGCCGCCGCAGTGCCCTGGTGGTTCTTCCAGCCAGACGAAACGTACATTCAATATAGCCCGCTTTAGTTGACGAACTGGCAATACAAAATGTGCTTTCTCCCTCCCCCAATGGACTGTAGAGGCCGAATTGACCGACCCGAAAATGAAACGCCCTTGCCTCCAAGAGATCAAGAAATTCCAGCCGCAATGTTCGTACATCCGGCGTTTCATCGCACAATGCGGCAATTTTCATCAGGTACGGCCGATAGATATTCGGCGATTGCGCCGGTGGTGTGGCGGCAATGCCCGGAGCCGGTAAATGGACTACTTCCGGTTCGATCCGGTCCCCCAACATCGGTGGTGCCAGCCCATCCAATTCCATCAGATTTCCCAGCAGGTCCATACCCGCGGGACAATTTCTGATGCAGCGTCCACAACCGGTACACAACAATCGATCAAACTTCGCCGGATAATAACGGAATTTATGCGACAACCGCTGCCGCCACCGACTGCTCTGATCCGGACGCGGATTATGGCCGGACGCATGCAACGTAAAAAGTGGAAAAGTGCACGCATCCCAGTTTTTCTGGCGGAGTCCCTGATTTCCGTGCATTTCATCCTGAATATCAAAGCAATGGCATGTGGGGCAGGTAAAAGCGCATGTACCGCAGGAAAGACACGATTTTGCCCATTGCTGCCACAGCGGGCTGTCAAAATTCTCCTCCAGCGCGCGGCGAACACGTTCTGGATCAAAACGGCGCGGGATACATCCGCGCACTTTCTGGCGATAGTGGCGCATATCCGGCGGAACATCCGCCGCCAGCGCTATCCCTGCCCGCAGCACCGGTGCCAAAATCCGTTCTCCGGCAGCACTGTGCGCTTCGGCCAGAAAATTCCCGTCCGGCAGCGGCGTAAGCAACACATCGCCGGCATTTTCCCCCGCCGGGTCTACTCCCACCGACGTACAAAAACAGGCCTCATCCATTGGCCCGTGGCACGCCAGCACCACAAACACCACCTGCCGCCGACGCTGCTCAAAAAAAACATCATGGCTGGACCAGCCAAATAGCGGCTCAAGAATTTCCGGTGCGGTTGCATCGCATGACCGGGCACCAAACACCACCACCGACGGAAATTTCAACTCGGGATCTGCAACGGTAATATCACGTCCCTCGCGGGTAATCTGCAAAATTGGCTCGCTCCGCGGAAACCACGCGTCTTTCGGACTCATCCGCGGCAAACGCTGGCCAAAGCCGGTGGCCAGCGGTGCTGCGGCGGTAAGCAAACGGTATTCACTCTTTTGATATTGCGATGATGTCTTTTGTGCCGCGACCACCACCGGTGCCACCACCATCCGCCCTTCGGCCAGCAGTGCGGCAGGCCATTGATCAATCGCCTGGCGCGACAGTATCCCCCACAAACGCTGTGGACGCGGCAGTTTTTCGGTCACAGCAGGGTTGATCGTGGCACTGGTCATAACACATCCTAAAGAATAAAGTTCTCTAAATCATTGGCCCGGAAGTCCGCCTGTAACGGTACCCCGGCAGATGTTGCGCCGGCCCGATGGCCAAAATGTTTCCAGGCGGACCGGGCCAGAGATGCATTGAGCAAACTGAGCGGAATTCCCGCCGGGCAGGCTTCTTCGCACGCTCCGCACCCTACACACCGTCCGGCCAGGTGAAACGCCCGCACCAGATGCCACGAAAAATTGCCCGGGCCATCCGCGGCCGTGGGAAACCATTGCGGCATATTTTTATCGGTGAAGCACTGGCCGCAGTTGCACATCGGGCATGAACCCCGGCATGCATAGCACTTGATACATCGAACAAAATGCTGCTGCCAGAAATCCCATCGCTGTGCTGGCGACAAAGCCATGAGTTTATCCAGCGATTGCCATGTCTGCTCCGAAAAACCACTCGGTTTTTCCGCCGCAGAGGTCGAGGTTTCCCATCTGCGGATAAACCCGGCATCTGCCCAATCCACCACGCCAAGAAAATGCCCCTGCCCGTCAACCCCAAACGCCAGGGTCTGCTGCGGGTCCAATTGTTTTTCCTGCAGCAAAACATTCAGTGCCAACGCTTCCCGATACCGCACGATCAGCCCCACCCGGCCCAGCTTGCGCACTTGTGGCTGCTTAAATAACCTCGTCAGATTTCCGCCGTGGACTGCCACCATAAGTTGCCCAACCGCAGATGCCTCGGTGATCCACGTCGGCTGCAGCGGGCCGGGGACTATTCGCCGTTTCCACCCCAGAATGGCCTTGGCTGTTCCCTGTTCCAGCGCTTGCCGCATGGCTGCGGCCAATGCCGGATCCAGCGGCACGCCGGCTTCTGCCGCATCTACCTCAACTCCCGGCGCATCATCATCCGAACCAGCCAGCGGCGCCAGGTCCGGGCTGTAGTCGCCGGCAACTGCGTGCAAAGCCGAATACGGGCCAAGCTGGCGCATATCGTCGGTAAATTGTTGAATCGTCTTTACCCATTTGGCTCCTTCAGCCGCGGAAACCCACGCTAAATCCAGCCGCCGCAGGTCCACTCCCAGCGTATCGAGCAGATCTCTTAACAGCATCCATCGCCTGCGGGCACGATAGTTGCCGGAAGTATAATGACAATCCCCCGGATGGCAGCCGCTGACAATAACGCCATCCGAACCCTGCAGAAACGCCCGTACCACCAGGCTTATATCAATGCGCCCGGTGCAGGGCAGCATGATGGTGCGCACATTCGGGGCATAGGTCATGCGGCTGGTACCCGCCAGATCCGCCCCCGCATACGTGCACCATTTGCATACGAAGGCGATAATCCGCGGCTCAAAGCCTCCGGTTTCCTGCGGCTCAATCGCCAGACCAACCTGCGGCCGGCCGTTGGAATGTTCATGAATGGGCAGATGTACTTTGGTCATGTAACACCTAAACCGTAAGCGCCTCCAGCGCAGAAAATATCTGTTCTTCGGTAAATCCATCCAGGTCTATCGACTTGCTCCGGCACACCGAAACGCACGTGCCGCAGCCCTGGCACAAGCCTGGATTGACCCGGGCAATCGTCTTAAGCAATACCCCCTGCCGGTCGTGAATTTCTTCTTTTTCAATGGCCTGGTATGGGCAGGCCGCCGCACAGGTAAAGCATCCCACGCATGTGGAGTACACCGGCGGCGATGTGCGGTGCACGCGTGCCACAATCGGCTCCCGCTGCAACTGCGGCCGCGTAAGCAACCCCAGAACTTTCGCCGCCGCCCCCGAAGCCTGGGCCACCGTTTCCGGAATATCTTTCGGGCCTTGACAGGCTCCGGCAAGGTAAATACCCGCCGTGTTGGTTTCCATCGGCCGCAACTTCGGATGCGCTTCGCTAAGCCAGCCGTCGGCGTCATAACCAATACCCAGCATTTGCGCCACAGACCGTACATTTTCCTGCGGTATCGCGGCAGTGGCCAGCACCACCATATCCGCGCGGATATCCATGCGCTTGCCGGCGTTTAGAGTATCCGCCGCCTGTACCACCAACTGGCCGTCCTGCGGATAAATGCGCGCCGCCCGCGATCGCACGTAACGCACAGCATCCACTTCCACCGCCCGGCGATAAAACTCGTCGTATCCCTTTCCTGGCGTGCGCACATCCATGCACAACACAATGGCTTTGCCGTCGTGTACCTTGTGCCGGTACAACAGGGCGTGCTTGGCCGTGTACATACAGCAAATTTTGCTGCAATACGCCCTGCCGCCCGCCGCATCGCGTGAACCCGCACATTGAATAAACGCCACCGTTCGCGGCACCTTGCCATCCGATGGCCGGCGGATTTCCCCGTCGGTCGGTCCCGATGCCGACGCCAATCGTTCAAACTGCAAACCCGTAATAATATCCGGATGGTCGCCGTCCCCGTACAACGGCAAATGGCTTTTGTCCAGTACCTGAAATCCCGTCGCTACCACAATTGCCCCCACCCGCTCGGTAAACTCTTCGTCCTTTTGTTGAAATTGAATGGCCCCGGTCGGACAAAGCTTCTCGCATATTCCGCACTTGCCGGTTTTGAATTTCAAACAGTTGTCCCGGTCAATAACGGGTTTGCTCGGCACCGCCTGCGGAAACGGTACACCGATGGCAGTGCGTTGGCCAAGGCCTTCATCAAACTCGCCCGGTATTTTTTTCTGCGGACATTTCTGCCAGCACGTCCCGCAACCCGTGCATTTGCTCCAATCCACATATCGGGCCTTGCGTCGCAGCGTAACGGTAAAGTTTCCCACGTATCCGTCCACACGCTCCACCTGGCAGTACGTTTCCAGGCGGATATTGGGATGACTGGCCGCCTCCACCATCCGCGGCGTCAAAATACACTGCGAACAATCCAACGTCGGAAATGTTTCCGATAGCTGCGCCATGTGCCCGCCAAGCGAATTCGACCGCTCTACCAGCGTAACTTGTACACCACCCTCGGCAATGTCCAATGCCGCCTGAATGCCCGCAATCCCGCCACCGATAACCAAAGCCCGCTTTGTGAGTGGAATCTCAATGGGCATCAATGGAGCGTTGCGCTGGACCCGCGCCACCGCGGCACGCACCGTGTCCACAGCCTTGGCTGAGGCATCGTGCCTGTTGGTGTGTACCCATGCACATTGCTCCCGCAGATTGGCAATTTCACAAAGGTACGGGTTCAGGCCCGCCGCCGCCACCGCCCGGCGAAATGTGGTTTCATGCATCCGTGGCGAACAGGCTCCCACGATAACCCCCGTGAGTTTGTGCTCCACTACCGCCTGGCGTATCTGGGCCTGGCCCGGTTCCGAACATGTATAGCGATAATCAGTGGCGTACACCACTCCGGGCATCATCCGCGCGGCCTGGGCTACCTGCGCACAGTCTACGGTTTTGCCGATATTTTCTCCGCAATGACAGATAAATACTCCTATCCTGGACATAACCGTACCGCCCTTCCGGCGTCATCGCACCGCCATAAACGCCCCGTCAATATCTTGCCCTCAGCACGTCGGTGCCTGCCATACCGTTGTGCTTCATCCACCTGCAGCCATTGGCACCTATGCCACTGCTCACGCATCATGGCTCACTCCTTGCCCGGCCGCCGTCAACACCGGTTCCACATCCACAAAATGACCGGCAAAATGCAATGCCTCCGGCGACATGCCCATGGCCAGGCCAATCAGTTGCGTCACATACAACACCGGAATGGTTTGGCCACCGGCCGCAAATTCCGCCTGCCGCATATCCAGATTGCTGTGGCACATCGGGCAGGCCAGCACAATCACATTCGCCTGGCTGCTGCGCGCAGCCTCCAGAATTTGCCGGCCCTGACGCTGCACCACCGGCTTGCACGAAAGCGAAAAACACGCCCCGCAACATTCCGTCGCCATCGACCAGCGCACCGGCTGGGCCCCCAGCTCACCCACCAACGCTTCCATGTTCCGCGGCGCTTCGACATTCTTTACGCCAGTAACCTGCGGCGGACGCACCAGCAGACATCCGTAATAACACGCCACCTTCAGCCCCTTGAGCGGGCGAACAATCCGCCTGGCAAGCTCCCCACGCGGCAGACTTTCCAGCCAGTTAAGTACGCTCATCACCTGCAGCCGCGCGATATCCACCTCCTCTGCAGGGGCAAGAACCTCTCCGGCGGCCTTGGCCATGGCCGGGTTGCTTTTAGCGTCATGCACCGCCGTCGCCAAACGCGAATAGCACATGGCGCACGGAGCCAGCACTCTTTCCATGCCGGCTCGCCGGGCCTTCACCAGGCTGTCAGCAGCCAATGCAAACGCGGCGGTATGATGGATGGCATGTGCCGAACTTCCACCGCAGCACACCCAATCCGGAATTTCCCTTAAATCTATCTGCATCGCGGCGGCTAACGCCCGAACCGAAAGATCGTACTCACGCGCCGAGCAGCCTTGGCTGCAACCAGGATAGTAGCCCACGCTCTTCATTTTTTTACATCTCCCATTGGGCCATCAGCGGCAGATGCTATGTGCTCCATCGCGGTCTGAATTTTGCCGGTATCTACTTTGCCGGATCGTCCCAGCGACAGTTTGCCCCGCCGCCACATCTCCCAGCCGACGCTGGCGTCCTGCAACCAATGGCCACTGGCCGCCTTGTACCGTA
>JAJZNX010000038.1 GCA_021852275.1 Planctomycetota bacterium
TCCCGCAGGGGTGAACAAATCTTTCCAACATCTTCTTTCGCCATCGCTTTTCTCCTTTCATTTGCGATGGCTACAGATTCTCATGTTCCTTTCATCATTGGAAGACGGGGTTCGTGGGACGGACACCAAATTGATGTACAAACCTGCTGTTGGGCGCAATAAAAAGGGACTCGCATTACTGCAAGTCCCTGTAGATCAAGGAATTAGCGGGGGAGGGATTCGAACCCCCGACCTCCGGGTTATGAGCCCGACGAGCTACCAGGCTGCTCTACCCCGCGATCATGTTTTTATTATCCCACATCCGAGGGGGTTATGTCAAACCTGCTCAAATAGTCTCCCGCCGGATGCAGTCATAAATTACGGCGACGCACCAGCCGCCTCAAACCGCAGTTTGTTTTTTAGACCAAGCACCCGTGAGCCGCTCGCCAAGTTTCTGGAGGGAGGTGGAAATATTACACCGCCGATTTTAACTGTTGACTGAATTGTTCTTTATTCTTTTATAACGTCAAGCCAATCACATAGTTACAGGCCATCAGCAGATTCGAACTCCGGGATCTACACTTTGCCAATACTGGCCTTATCGGGTTTCACTACTAAGCAACCATGAATCTGAAACGTTGGAATTTCAACCGTCAGCCGACCAGCACGGTGGCGACTCACAATTTTTTTATCATTCGGCTGCCACTCCACAGCCACCGGTGAATGCTTCTGTCGTAGCGTTAACAAAAATGGACCCACTTCCGGAATTTCATCCACCCACATATCATCGCTGTTCACCCGGACGACATCACGTCCGGGGTTTTGGTTGACAAAGTGAACCATTATGCACCCATTTTTGCGACGCACGGATATATCAATCCAAACCGGTGCAGTAGTGGTAAGGTATGGTTGGGGATTAAGAAACGCCAGTATCTCGCGTATCCAGCGTAACATCTGGGGATCCCCCAAGCGGTTGTACTGCGCGAATACATCCGTGCAAACGTGTACAGCCATACCCTTGCCTAATCGGCAAAAGACCGCCGCCGCAAAGCCTGCCGGCCTGGGGTGATCCTCATCAAGTTGTCCGTGCAGCGGATAGTTAGCTGGCAACTCACGACATCGGTGGTTCAACTGATCCCAAGACAAGTACAGTGGATACAGCTCACGTGTGCTGCTAAGCACCAGTTTGTCCCAATCGCTTGCCACTCCGGTAGGTTCCGCACAGATTTTCAACCGTACATGACCATCCCGGACGGCCGCCGTAATGACCTGTCTTACGCCGAAATACGAGCGTAACGTCTTGCACTTAATGGTACTCCCCGACGTCAGAAGTTTACCACCACGGCTGACGTATCCGACCAGCCGCTCGGCCGCCTGTGCATCCAGATGCTCCTGTTCCGGTAAGACCACCAGATCATACGGCATCGTCTCATGGATACCCGTCTCGTCCATCAGACTCGGCGACTGATGCAGGGCCGCCAGCGCCTTATGCGCCCCCGCACCATTGTCACCGCCAAATGTCGGCGTAGATGGATCGCTGGTTACTATGGCGGTGATCGGCACCGGCTTCGTATGGACAAACAATTCTTCCCTCTCACGCAGAAAACGCCTTACCGCAAACGCTTTTGCCATCCGTGACGGCACCAGAGCGCCGTTGCCCAGAGGATAAGTCCAGTATCCTACGACACCGCCATTAGATGCTACGGTTGCGGCCTCCTGCATCATGCGATCAAGTGTCTTAGTGCGGCTGCGAACATCCTTGCGTGTGTGCGTAAAGCTGGTGTCACAAATATATGCGTCATACGGAATTCCCAACGTACCATACCAACGCATCATTCGCGCAATATCATGCAGGTAAAAAAACTGCGGAGAGAAAAAATCTCCACTGCGCCAATCGAACGGAGTCAAAAATTCTCGTCGCGGGCTTACATTGCCGGCGCTGTATACACAATCCTGTTTGAGTTCCGTAACCAAAGCCTTAAAGCGTGATCGCCACTCGTGTTCAATGCGGGACCAGGTACGCGCATAGGCAGCCGTAAAGTCGGGGGCACTGCTAATCTTGTCCCATTTCCGTTTGTCACCTGTCTCCTGCAGAAAACGACTCCGACATCGCTGACAATAGCACGGACCGGGCCAGTCCCCATCCACCCATATACCGTCAGGCGCATAGCCGCGAAGCATTTCGCGTATATGAATCGCAACCCATTTTTCAAAGTAATCGCTCTGCGGGCATATCTCGTACAGAGGCACACGGCTGCCACCGAAGCGGGCTTTATACGTACCATCTATATTACGCATGCGCCATTCCGGATGGCGATCTCCCGCCAGGCCATCCAGCAACCCGCTGTAATAGAGAATCAGTTTACAGCCGGCCTCCCGCGTTGCTTGCCGAAAAAGCCTGGGCATATCCCTGGCGAGCCGCACATGCGCGGTACCCAATGAACTTCGCCAGGTTGTACGACCTCCATGCCCTTTGGCGTAGATACATACATATCCAAGGTCAAGCCGCCTTAACCACTGCACGATCTCTTTTAGTGTGCAGCCCGATCCGTAGGGGCGAAACGGTACCTCGGTATAATAATCGATCAGCAAGTTCATCTGCACATTTTGCATCCAGTCCATCAAGATGATCCTTTATTGGAGACTTAATCCGCATGCGAGTCCTCACCAGTCAGACTTTCCTGGCGTCTTCAATAGCCGCCGGCCCAAGAGCTGCCTCACTTTTCCACACCAGCACAGGGCCCTGCAGTCACCTCATCAGCGTTGCGATGACCAATGACCTGGCCGTTGTCCCGTACATCCACCGCCCGCTCCTTGAGGATTTTGAACAACTTGCGCAGATCCACAATAACACCCCAGGTAAACCACGCCGTGGTCAGCGGAGATAGCACAATGAGTACGATAATATTGACGAGACCCCACTTCCACCAATCCAGATTGGACCATGGTTCAAACACATTGATCGCTGTAATAACCACAAATCCCGCAAACCAGAACATATTCCATGCAAAAAAACTTGCAGAAATAAATTTATCTCCGCGCGTAAAGTTTTCATCAAATCCCAGAAGTATTCTTTTCCATTCCCGGATCCGCGACCGCGTCTCAACCTTAACGGCATCTTCGACCCGCGCGTAACGACCGCGATGCAACATGCGATCCATGTTGAATGGCTCACGACACGTGAACAATGATACTACCACGTAGCTAAAACTCGCGCACACCATTGTAATCCCATACATGACCTGACCCGTCAGCGGAAACTTCGGCCATATCTGCTCAATGATAATTCCTGAAACCGCCAACACCGATCCCACCAACTGCCCCGCCCAGGCACCGGCGGTGGTCCCGCGGCTCCAGTACAAAGCTCCCAGGATTACCGCCCCGCTGCCGCCAAGAAAAATTGCTCCGGTAATCGCAAAAAACATGAAAATGTATTGTGTCTGCGAGAAGAGCAAACTAAACACAAATGCAAACATTGCCACACCTGTAATCGACCACCGCAACAGCCGCAATTGGCTTTGCGGCGCAATAGCTCGACCGCGAATGGGCAAAACAACATCCTGCACGAATATGCTTCCCCAGGAATGCAGATAACTGATATCCACAGCCACCATCATCAAAAACATCATGGCCGCAAAACATCCCCGCACTCCGGAAGGCAACAGATGTGAGAGCGCCAGTGGAATGCGCTCCTGGCTCCGCAGGGCATGCGTAGAAATATGGCTTAATTGTACTCGCACGGCCGCCGCCTGATGGGCAAATTCCGGATTTTTCAGGTAGGTAACACCGGCAATGGCCAGGAGCATAATAACCAGGCCGCGGGAAATGCCCCGCCAGTTACCGAGAATTCCAGCCATTTTTGCCTCATGAGCATTGGCAGGGGCAGCGTTAAACCCCTGGTTTCCCTGCCAGTTCATCCAGGTGTACATGGCGCTAACCAGACCGATCACCACGTATAAGACGTTAAAACTGTGCTGCTTGCCCATATCAAATGGATTGAGAAGGGATTTTCCCGGCGGGCCGGATGCCATGCCCACATACATCTGGTGGAAACTGAATTTGGCCAAAATAGCCCCTGCCACCACCAGAAACAACACTCCAGATATCAATCCCTCGATACAATCTGTGAGCATACCCTGCAGTTGCCCGCCCAGCAGAACCGTGTACAAGGCAAACGACAGTTCGCCGGCCATAAACAGCGGAAATGTGCGGACCCAGAAGGGCCCAACATGGATGACATGCGGCAGATTACAATAATAAATAAAAAAATACGCCCCTACCGCCGGGAAAATGGCGTAATTAAGTACCCCGGACAACACAATGGTAGTGCCCATGAAAATTCGGAAGTTGTGCGAGTACCTCACCTCCAGCAGTTGCCCCATGGTTAGCACACGAGTTTCACGGTAGCGATAAGCCACAAAGCCGGTTACTGTCAAAATCATGGCCAGCGGCAGGCCTACATTGCCCCACCAGTTAATCGCAGTCCCGGCACGATAGAACAACTGGAATCCAGCTACAGCGCTGACTGCCCCAAAACCGGCGGTGCCACTCGCCAGTGAAAGCAGATACCGCCCTCCAGCCCGCCGACTGGCCAGAAAATCAGCCACGCCCACAATATACCGGCGTGATTGCCGGCTAATAATAAAAACCGCTACAGGTGTAGCCAGAAAGATAATCCAATCCAGGTATGACATTAACACACCCCGTACAAGGATATTTAGTCTAATTTGCGCCCCACCAGCCTGTCCATGTACAATCTGGAACGGCTTGACCGGCGTATACTGGAATCGGCCCGACAAACGACCATGGTTCCAGCACGTCATCGGATGGCGCTTCCGGAAGTGCCTCTGGAGGCAGGTGCGATTTCATAGCCATCAGCAGCGGCTGATGCGCTTTGATATTCAGCAGGAACTGACCGCCATCATCGATGACCACCGGCAACAGAATATCCGGTGCCACGGGATCATAAAGTGCAATCGCCTCCGGCGGCTGATCCGGCCATGGATTGCGGATTTTCACGTGCAAGTCTCGGTCCGCCGAGAACACCACCCATTGAGTTACACCCCCACGGCGCTGCGCCGACACGTGTACTCCGGGCCGGGCCAACAGGTGTACAAAACTCACATCCGCCCATGCGGTAGGAACCGCAGGGAAAATCTGGATGATGCCGGAATGACTTTGCAGAAGCATCTCGTTGAGACCGTTGGCCAAACCGCAGAGCTGATTTTGCATCCATTCCATCGAGTTTCGACTCGCGGGAGCACGCGATTGCTCCGCCAAAAATCCATTGGTCTTCAAGGTGCTGGTAACCCACCCATTGAGCAGGGCATCCAGAGCGCCGTCACCGTCACCCATCCACGCCTTGGCCGCCCCAATCCATCCCATCGAAAGATCGTCATTCCATCGAAGCCGTCCCGTATCCGGCTGGCCAACCGTAACGCGGGAAGAGCAGCGCCAGACATCCTGCAAGGTCTGCCGGGCAATCGGAATCAGCTCTTCTGGACCAAGCCGGGTCACCAGGCCGGCCGGGTAGATTGCAGCAACCTGGTAAGGGTGTGACACCGGCACGTCAAGAGGAACCCCATAGGCTAACGCAAACTGGCCATTGACTACCGGGACACCGTTGAGTCTAGCCAGGGCGCTGCGGTAACGGGCTGCGTCTTCGCGACGGCCGGTAGCGTCGGCCGCCATGGCTGCATCGCGCAGGTGGCTGTGTACGGACGTCAGATCCAAACCAGCATCGCGAACCAGCCGCTGTGCCGGTACCACATTAAAAACTGTGTCTTCACAAAGCTTGGTCAAAGGCAGAGAAAGCCTTCCCGTACCTGTATCCACCTCTAAATAACTCAGGTAAAATTCCGCAACCCCGTAAATGAGGGGCCAACTATGTGTTTCCAGAATTTTCTGGTTACCCGTAAATTCAAAATGCCACCAGGCCAGTTGTGCCAGCCACGCGGATACAAACATTTCATACCGCCAATAGCCTACGCCCCAATGATCAATACCGCGCCCCACGCTGGCGAAAGGTACTTTGATACCGGACCGATTCCATACCCGCCGGGTCTCCGATTCCATCTCAGGAATGACCGACCAAAAATGCCGTAGCAGCGGCTCCATCAGATCACAATGATTGGCGGCGGAAAGAAACCAGTAACACATCTGAGAATTGGCATTGTTGTGAAAATCGCCGGCATATGGCTGGTCCAGTCGCAAATTCCACGCCGACATCAGTGGCACCGGATAGCTCCCGCGGCTGCTGCTGGCCATTGTATAAATGGCGTAAAACCACAGCGCTTCAAGAATGCGTTCCGGCAGTTTTATCCACGACCGGCTCCAGCGTTCATGCCAAAAGTTCTGGTGGTCAGCGCGTAAACGATCAAAATCACGCTGCCAGGCTGTCTCCAGCACCAGGGCCGCACGCCGATGTAGAAACGCACCCTCGCGCGACGTAACAATCGTAAGAAACAGTTCCGCATTACCATCATGTATCTTCAACACGGCCTCAGGGGCATCCGCAGTATCCGCCTCCAGACTGGTCCCGCGTACCTGCAACACAAGCAGTGAGCGATGGCCATCGGCATAATCAATTTGCAATCGTGCTTCACCGGGTTGCCAATGGCGCAATATACGGCGAAATACCTCCTTGCGAATCAATTGGGCCAAAGGTGAATTGTTATCACCGGCGCAGCCAGGCATTACTGCCTCCGGACTTAGCTGCAGCCGCAGACGACGGCCAGGCAGCCCAGTGATGCGTATGGCCAGCACATTGGCCTGAGCATAAACAAAGCTGGTAACCTGCGCGCCATTGACCAACTCAATGGTGTGATTCGCTGTATACATATCCAGAACCTGACGCTTCACCGTCAGATCACCTTCATCCATGGCTTCCAACCACAAGCCTCCTGCCGGCAAAAAGCACGGAAAATAGGTGCGAAAGGTAGCTTCTTCCTCGTTGATCTGGTCGGCCAGCAGATAATTGCGATCCTTTTCAAACACCCGGCGCATGGTGGCGTCATCACACCAAGGCACCACGGGATGGCGCAAGTCTCGTACATCGGACTTGGTCAATCCCCAGCACAGCGAATTGGCTGGTTGGAACGTCATGGCGGCAAAATCGCCATTGCCCAGAGGCAACCCATTCCGCCATTGAGCTGTTGAGCGATTGTAAACAATGCGATTACGCCCGACCCAAGGCTTTATATCGATGTCCCCCGGTACGCCGGGATACCGGCAATGCTGGTCATACCAACCTTGCGCACCACCCGGTGCGTTAGCCCAATGGGTCAAGATGTTTCGGCCCACAGTATTTTCCCTTAATTAAGCCATGATATCTATGAGCGCATGCCCACGAGGTGCCAATTGTGCCGTCAACAGGCCTTTGTGGATTGGCACGGCCCGACCGGTCCAGAAATCCTGGGCGTGGCTCGCCTTTGCAAGGTCGCATTCGACCAGCGATATCCCCACCACCTGCGGATTGTCTTGCCAGTTAAAGAGGCCCACCGTCGCATCGATTTTAAACCGGCGACGCGTGCGGCTTTGACCACCGTGCCTGCGTAATAGCTTGCACGGTAATGGTCGCCCCGCAAAAGCCTGCACGTCCGGAACCAACAGCCTGCCACCTTGGTCGCAACGCTCACAGAGCCGGCGATAATCTTTACGGGCCTGGATATCAAGACGTTCCACCGGCCCCGAAAAGTCCAGCATTCCACCGGTTAAATAGCCCAGCGCGCAACGAAATCTCCGCTCGGCAGCCGGAACCGCCGGCGAACCCATGAAACTGTCCAAATCGGCCAGCCAGGTTCGCCGGCCGGAAGCGGCCAAGGCTCCGAGTATCCAACTGCAGTTGGCCAAGTGGGTAGCCCAGTCACCATCCGCAATGTCCATGCCCGCCCGGAATGAATCACAACCGTCCAATGCCAGAAATGGATTGCCCAGCGGACAGGAAATACAATGCAGAAAATAGCCGCGAGGCCCTAACATCCGCCGTATCAATCCCAGCAGCCAACGCCGCCACTGCACGCTTGTGCCGCCGTGACGGTAGACCAGGTCAGGCGCGTCAAACGCCCATGAGAAAAAGTCCAGCTTGATGCCTTCATACTTCCATGCACGTATCGCCGTGTGGATGTTATACTCAACAAAGTTGCGTACGGCCGGCACGGAATAGTCAGGATGCAGATCGCCGACCAGGGCAATTGGCTTGCCTTGGGCATTAACTGCAATCCAGTCCGGATGCTCAGTGGCAATTGGTCCGCCGACATCCATGCGCGGAGTCCACCAGATGGCTGGCGTAAGCCCATGGCGATGACATTCCTCCACAATCCGGCTGGGACCACCTGGAAAACGTTTCATATCCCAGGCCTTCTCCGCGTCTGGATAAAATGCATCCAGGTAACCCCAAGATTGGTGTTCTCCGTGCGGCTTTTGATAGCCGTGGTCAAGTTGAAAAATACCACCACCCTGCAGTTGACTGACAAGTTTTATTCTCTCCACACACACCGCTTCGGTAATATTCGTATTGATGCCTAC
>JAJZNX010000055.1 GCA_021852275.1 Planctomycetota bacterium
TGATGGGCAGGCCCACATATTCATCCAAATATCGCTGCACTTCCGTGCGGCCAAAAGTGTAAAGTCCGTTGGCAATAATTCCATGCCGCTCGGGCTGTACCCCCGTGCTTAGCGTCGCCTGCATGGTGGAAGTTACCGCCGGTATCACCGGTTCCAAAGAACCGCGATGCTGAAAAGATCCCAGCCCAGCCCCCGTAACGAAACGGTCGGACAAATTTCCATCAAGCCCCGCAACAACAATAAAACATATTCGCGTCATAGCCTGTTTATCTTAGCGAATATTCCGACCGCGCCAAATCCGGACATACGCACCGCTATGGAACAAAAATCTGGCCAACGGGAGGTTGCCATGACCCACAAATCGGGCGGGATAGATTGGAACATTCGCCGCATCGCGTGACGATCTGGATTCTACCGATGCCGTATACCGGTGGCCGGGAATTTATTGATCTGGCCAATGTGCCACCCTTCTCCCTCACCCAGGCCAAAGGTTAGCTGCCGGATAGATGGAAAACCCGCCAATCCTCTGTCAGCCCACCCACGATTCGGCAATCAACATATTAATCTGTAATTCATGGCCAAAGATTATCCTCCATAAACCCTGCTGCAGATGGTTTGTTGTACAGACACTGTCATTCGGATATGGTGGAATGCGTTGGAGAATTTTAAAAATGAGAACTGTGATTTGTGAGAACAAAAAAGAACTTGGAAAACGGGCCGCTGAAGCCGGAGCCGCGCTTATTCGCCGGGCCATTAAAAAAAATGGACACGCGAATATCATTGTGGCCACCGGTGTCTCCCAGTTCGAGATGCTTGGCACCCTGGTCTCCATTGGCAACATCGCGTGGGACAAAGTTACGGGCTTTCATCTGGACGAATATGTGGGCCTGCCCATCAGCCATCCGGCGTCCTTTCGCCGCTACCTGTGGCAGCGTTTTGTCAGCCGGCTGCCCCTGCCGTTGGCCGCGTTTCATTTTATCAGCGGCGAAGGTGATGTAAAAAGAGAGTGTGCCCGTCTGGCGGAGCTGATCGGCAAGGTTACCATTGACGTGGCGTTCGTCGGCATAGGAGAGAACGGCCATTTGGCGTTCAACGATCCACCGGCTGATTTTAATAACCCAAAGCCGTACCAGGTGGTTGAACTTGATGAAGCCTGCCGTCGGCAGCAGTTGGGCGAAGGATGGTTCAAGACGCTGCGCGAAGTTCCTGCCCGCGCCATTTCCATGTCGTGCCGTCAGATCATGAAAAGCCAGGCTATTATCTGCTCCGTGCCGGATCGGCGCAAAGCCCCGGCCGTGCGAAACACCGTGCGGGGGGCGGTTACTCCGGACGTTCCGGCGTCGATTTTGCAGCGACATCCCGCAGCCTCAATTTACCTGGACCACCAGTCGGCAGCGCTGCTGAAGTCTTGAGATGGCCGCATGGACTATTTTGATCTTCAGGTCAACGGCTACGGTGGAGTCGACTTCAATCAGGACAATCTGACTGCCGAACAACTGCATGCCGCTTGTGAAAAGCTCGCCGCCGATGGCGTGGCCGGAATTTTGGCGACCATTATTACAGAGCATTTGGAGAAGATGTGCCTGCGGTTGCGGAACCTCAGTTCGCTACGTGCCGTCGATCCGCTGGCCACCCGGATGATCGTCGGTTTTCACATCGAAGGCCCGTTTCTCAATCCGGAACCGGGCTTCCGCGGAGCACATCCGGCGGACGCGATTCAGCCGGCCACGGAAGATGCCGCTCAACGGCTGCTTGCCGCGGGCGGCGGGCTGGTTCGACTGGTAACGCTGGCACCGGAGCAGGACGCGGGATATCGCGTTACCGGCTTGCTCGCCAAAGGCGGCGTGATCGTTGCCGCCGGACACTGCAATGCCAGTCTCGAACAACTGCGGGCCGCCATCGATGCCGGTGTCAGCATGTTCACGCATCTGGGCAATGGCTGCCCCGCGCAGTTACCCCGCCACGACAATATCATCCAGCGGGCGTTGAGCCTGCACGATCGGCTCTGGCTCTGCTTTATCGCCGACGGCGCGCATGTGTCTTTCCCGGCCTTGGGCAACTATCTGCGTGCCGCATCGCTCGACCGCGTCATCGTGGTTACGGATGCCATTGCGCCCGCCGGCCTTGGCCCCGGCTGTTACACGCTGGGCCGCTGGACACTTCAAGTCGGCCCGGACATGGTTGCCCGGTCGCCTGATGGCTCACATCTGGTGGGCGCGGCTATTACGATGCGCCAAAGCGAGGAAAATCTGCAAAATAATCTGGGCCTTTCCGCGGATCAGTGCCGGCGGCTGCTGGTGGAAAACCCGCATCGCGCCGTGCCCGCAACGCACCCGAACTAATCGATAGCCCAATGTTACCGCCGAATAATTTTCAGTGGCTGAATTTCTAATTCCTCCGCCTGCCACCCCAAAATACGCAAAAATGGCATGATAAAAGATCGTCCATTTGTGATACAAGAATGTACTATACACGGGTCGGGCCAGGTGCTATGTTTTTAATAGAATGATGTGGCAGTCCGGTTGTTGCAGTCGGCATTTTGCCGGCGGGCCGGAGATTCAATCTTGAATCCTCTGTCGCGGGTTTTCTAAATGAGGAGTAGCATTATGAACGGGTTCAAACACATCAACACGGTTGTGGAACGGCGGCACCTTCGACTGATGGCAGCGCTGGCAGGCATCGCGGCCGGAATAACGTTGTCGGCGGGTCTTTCCACCGCCCAAGCGGATACCGTCTTGTTTCAGGATTTATTCAATAATAATAATCCCGAAAACGTAAACGGTGAAAGTCCAAATTATTGGAATTATCAGGATGCAACCCCCGGAGGTTACGGAACTTATTCAATTAACGAAAGCGGCGGTTCCGGCCCTCCTAATCCCACCCCCGGCACGCTGACCATGACGGCAACTAACACCAACGACACCCAGGCGGCGATGGGCCTCAACAGTGCCAAGCTACAAGATTATAACTTTTTTACCGGTCCGGTAACATTTTCGGCATCAGGGCTTTCCATCACCGGATCGCCCGCCGCTGACAATGGCAATCTTTATTTCGGTGTGCTTTCCAAAGCTACCAGCACCGCCTATAACCAAGCTACCTCAGATCGTGCAACAATTCGTCTGCGCGGCGATGGCGATTTCAGTTTTGGCATTGGCTACGGCAGTGGGGCACAGCCAGGTAGCGCTGCTTATTTCGGTCTCGTGAATCTCGGCACCCCAAACATTACCGGATTAGCCATGACTTTGGATGCATCCTCGTGGGCGGCGAATCAGGCCACCGGCACGTTGACATACAATCTCAGCTTCACTTATTCCGGCACCGATTCGCTGGACTCCAATCACGATGGTGTCATCAGTAGTGCGGATACAGGTTTTTCGGAGCTTTCCGGCAGTTTGAGCAACAGTGCGAGCACCTCATTTCTTGACCAATGGCTAACCGACAACGGTGTTGGGATAACCACGGCAGATGCGTTGGCGGCGATCGCCATGCAAAACCGTGCTGTCGGCACGAGTGGACAATCCTCCACGGTATCCATGAATACCGTTACGGTTACCGCTGTTCCCGAACCGGCGACACTGGGCCTGATGGCGGTGGCGGGTGCCGGCCTGCTATTGGTGGGCCGCAAACGCAAACAGGCCTGAGTCTTGGTTTTTCAGGAGGGGCCGGTGGCAGATTGCCACCGGCCTCTTTCCCCTGGGACCGCGGGCATCCTGCCCGCCATGGGTGCGCGGGTGTCCGCACCCGCATCGCACTAGCCAGCGATGTCCCCATCGCCGCGGCGAAGGCTCCGGTGGCCGCAGGCCGATAACCCTGCGACATTTTTGGCCGGCATGCTTGATTAACAGTTATCATAAAGGGAGTAAATCAAATGAATACCAAAACACTTTTAATAAAGAAAAAATGGCCGGTGGCGGTAATCTTCGGCGGCTTGATGGCAGTGGCCAACGGAGCTGCCAGCCAGGGCAGTATCACCGTAAGCGTTATCGCCAATGGCCACTTGGACCCGACTGTCTATACCTACACCGGCAGTGGAAGTTATGACAGCTTTGGTGCCGGTTCCTACAACGGGGTCAGTTGGAACAACTTGGCGGTTGGCCAGGTGGCTTCGGGCAGTGTTGATGAGCTAAGTGTGGGTGCGGTTGGCGTAACCAACAGCGCCTCGGCCAACGGGACCATCAGCTTTGCGGCGGTGGACAACAATTTTGTGTTGCCGACAGGTTCCCTGGCGGCGGCGATGCAAACGGCATTTAACGGGGACTTAAATGCCGGCGTTACCGGTGATGGGGCGGGCTTTGCCGGCGGGGTCAGCGAAGCCAGCGGCAGTGTGCCGGTGGTCAGTCAATCCCAAGGCACCACATTCACCAACCCGCCATACAGCCAGGCGTTTGCAATTACAGAAGCTAACCAGAGTATTCGCAGTGCGGACATTACCGGGGCGATGAGCCTTTATGCCGATGCCAGGAGCAATTTTAACTCACCCGGATATTTGGGGAATATATCCACGGCAGCCAATGTATTTCCCGGACCCATAACCACTCCCGAACCGGCTACGATGGCTCTGCTGTCCATGGGAGGATTGGGGGTGATGTTAATTGATCGCAAACGCAAGACGGCCTGGCGGCCAAATTGCGCCAGGCACGATTGTTGGCAAGAATGAATGCGATGATCAGGTGACGTGGTTGCTGCGGCAATCGAAGGCATTTGGAGCTTTACCATGAATACGCACAAGATCAACTGTCCATCCGGAACCGGTGTTACGCCTTTGCCGCGTGCAGCCAGCCGCGGGTTCACCCTGGTTGAGCTTTTGGTGGTGATCTCCATCATTGCCCTTTTAATTGGCCTTCTTTTGCCGGCCTTGGCGGCGGCAGAAAGACAGTCGCGTCTTACCGTATGCCTGTCTAACTTCCGGCAAATTGGTCTGGGCTTGACCATGTACGCCAATGAAAATCAGCAATTTTTGCCGCCGGTTAGCCCCAGCCAGACAGAAGACCTCAACGCCTGGAACAGCGGCCAGGGATGGATGTATTATCTGCGGCCTTATTTGGCACCCGTTCCCCACGGCAGCCCGTGGAATCTATATAACAACCCGGTGTTTATCTGTCCCGAGGCTCCGTATACGTATAACTTGCCCTACAGTTCTCTGACCCGCACCTGCTCGGTCACCGCCGCGATGTTACCGTATGTCGGTGCCGGCCAGGACCCTTGGTATCCGGGCTGGAATGGCGGCTATGATCCGGATTTTTCGGTGCGTCTGTCCTCCTTTACCCGTCCGGGCAATACTATTCTGGTATTCGATGGGCATCAGGCCGGCACTGGAGCGCCATACAGTTGGGGCTATGTTTTGCCAGGATACCACATTACCCAGCCAACGGTACCAAATGGCGATAGCCAGAATTACCTTGATTTTCGGCACCCAGGTGATACCCTGACGGGCCTGTACGCCGATGGCCACGTGGTTCCATTGCATTTTTCCGACATCAATCCCAATGATCAGGTGTGGCCGTACCCTGGCGATTGGACCGGCCAATGGTAAACTCAACGGTGCCTCGGATAAATAAAAGGATTCCTGGGTGAGCGCCAAACAGCCGAACGTCATTATTTTTCACACCGATCAACAGCGGCACGACAGCACCGGCATTCACGGCAACCCATTGGGATTAACGCCGCACTTTGACCGGCTGGCCCGGCAATTCACACATCTGCAAAATAGCTTCAGTTGCCAGCCGGTCTGTGGTCCGGCGCGGTCCTGCCTGCAAACCGGGCAATATGCCACCGTAACGGGCTTATGGAAAAATGGGCTGGGAATGCGTGCCGATGCCGTTACATTGGCCGATTGTTTTAATGCCGCCGGTTATCACAGCGCCTATATCGGCAAATGGCATCTGGCTCCGTACGATCAATCCCATGGGCATGGTTCTGTGCCTGAGAAATATCGAGGGCGGTATCAATACTGGCTCTCGGCCAACAGTCTGGAAAGTGTTTCTGATTCTTACCACACGGTGTTATTTGATGGAGATAATCACCCGGTAGAGCTTCCGGGCTACCGCGTGGACGCCCTGACGGATGCCGCCATTCGCTATATTACGGAACATCGTGACAGGCCGTTTTATCTGTTTCTTGGCCATCTGGAACCACATCAGCAGAACCATCTGGGGGATTTTCCACCACCGGATGGCTATCGGGATCTCTACACGGCTCGATGGCTGCCGCCGGATCTGGCGGCGTTGCCGCATTGTCGCACGGGGCTTGAACAACTGGATCCGGCCTTTGTGCCGTTGACAGCCGGCTCTGCCCATCAGCACCTGGGCGGCTATTGGGGAATGGTGCGTCGCCTGGATGAGGCGTTTGGACGCATGACCGATGCGCTCAAATCTCTGCATTTGGATAAATCCACCATCATTTTGTTTACCAGCGATCATGCCTGTCATTTCCAAACACGGAACCGCGAGTATAAAAACTCCTGCCATGAAAATTCCATCCGCGTTCCGACCCTGTTGGCCGGTCCCGGCTTTGAAAATGGAGGGTCGTTGCCGCAACTTGTGAGCACTGTGGATTTGCCGCCGACGCTGCTGGATGCCGCCGGTATACCCATACCAGCGACCATGCAGGGAAAATCCCTGATGCCTCTGGTCCGGCGTCAGGCGGTTTCGTGGCCGGAGGAAGTATTCATACAGATCAGTGAATCTGAAGGCGGCCGGGCCGTCCGTACGCACCGCTGGAAATATGGTGTCAAAACGCGGGAAGAGAAATGGTGGGATCGCCCGTTTGCCGGCAGCTATGCAGAAACCTATCTGTACGATCTGGTGCATGATCCGTATGAATTGACCAACCTTATCAACAAGGAATCGCACGAGAATGTCCGAGCGGTCATGCGGGAGCGGCTTTTACGGCGGATGGCGGAAGTGGGTGAGCCTCGGCCCGAAATTGAACTGGCAACTCGGTATGCGCAGGGCCAACTGCGCCCGCCCGGTGAACAAGAGGCTCGGCAGTAGGCGCGTACGTCTGCCCCGCCGCGCGCAGGAGTTTTATCGATGTCTGATAACAAACCCGGTGCCCTGATGATCGGTGCACATCTCGACGATTGCGAAGCCGGTCTGGGCGGCACCAGTTGCCGCCTGGCCCGCGAAGGGTGGAAAGTGGTATTTCTCAATACCATCGGCGATGTGTCGGCCCTGCCGGCCTTCCAGGTTAAAGATAAAGCGGACGAATTCCACCGTCAGGCCGTGGCCGCGGCGCGTTTGCTCGGCGCAGAAAAAATATGTTTGAACTATCAGCATAACAGGCTCCATCCGACGGATATCCGGGTGACCACCGACATTGCACAGGTGATTCAGAAGGTTAATCCAACGTTGGTTTTCATTCCCTGGCCGCGGGACAACCACTATGACCATGTACGCACCTCCTATGCCGCAATGGAGGCGCTGTCTTATGTCAACCGGATGGCCGGCGGCCGGCCGGTGGAATTGCAACTGCGCGAAATTCTGGCCTATGAAATATCGACCTGGCAAACCCGTGATTTCACTCCCGACTTTTACCTCGATGTGGGACGGGATATTGATACCGCGCTGGCCGCCATGAATACCTTCCAGGTATTCAATGAAGATACCCTCCGGCATTACACCGATGATATGCGTTATCGCCGGCAATCCTGGGGGGTCAACGCTTACTGTGCGTATGCGGAGGGTTTCCGGCATTTGGGACCGCTGTTTCCGATTCGGTCATTGCTTCCCGAACTGTTCGGCGGTGATTTGCACGTTGCCGGCAGTATTCAGTATCCGTGGGGCGGGATCCACTTTGGATGAGGCCCAACCGGCGGGCAAAGTGTGATGTCCCGGACACCGCCGTTGACGCCGCCGCAATAGTCTGGAGAAACAATGGCCGCGATCCGCATAAACCTCTCTGATGACACGGGTGTAACCTGTCGTGGGGAGCATCGGTTTGTAACCATCGGCGCGCGCACGGGGTACCATGCGCGCAGTGCCTGGGCCAATGCGGCGCTACGCACCACTCTCCACCGGGCTTCCATGGGAAGCCTGTCGATCTGGGTAACTCCCCTGGAAGATCTCGGGTCGGTTCCCCGGATGGCCCATACGCTGGCGCGGAATCCCGACGCGATGCATTTTCCGATTGTGTCGGATATGCTTCCGGCCCGCGACATTCAGGCTGCTTTTTTCGGCCTCTATTACCTGTCCCAATTTCATCCGCAACTGATGGGCAAATTCGGACCGGGAAAATTTCCCGGCTGGGATTTTACCATTGGCCCGTGGGTGTATGCGGAATCATTACCGCTGCGCCAAGGATGCTGGTACCACATGGTTTTGACGTGGAATCGTCCCAAATCGGAAATTGCACTCTACGTCAATGGCTTTCCGTTGTCGCGAAATGACGCCCGGATTGCCGACCGTTTTGTGTCTTTCATGGATGGAAGGGAAACGCTTTACCTGGGCAACCCCATGATGGTGCTTAGCGAGATGATTCTGGAGGATAAAGTCTGGTCCGCCGGCCGGATTACCCGGATGTATCAGGCCGCCAAACCACGCCAAAATGCCGGCATTGATCGTGACTTTCGGCAATGGTATGCTCCGCTGCGGCAAAATTCTGCAAGGCTTGTACCCGGCAAGGGTTGGAGACTCGCGTATCAAAATAACTTTACGCAGGCCGCGGGTGCCGCGGATTGGGTGCTCCAGGGTGGAAACTATTTACCGGTGCCGCGGTTGGAAACCACGCCGGAGGGGTTGCGAATTGAGACCTCTCATATCGCCGCGAAGGAAACACGGATGTACCTCTGGAGTCCGCGCTGCTTTGAGGGCAATGATCAATGGATCAGCTTTGAATTTCGCCCCGAATCTACGCATGGACTCGCCTTGCTGGTATTTTGCGCCAGCGGCATGCAACGCGAAGATTTCTTTACGGATTTCGGCGTACCCCGAACCGGCAGCATGGACACAATCATTGCCGATGGACTGCGCTGCTATCACTGGGAGTTTTTTCGCCGCCTCGATGTCATGCGACGCGATGTGGAAACGCAGGTGTTGATTAAAAATCCATGGGAGAAACCTATGCAATATGGTTGCGTCCCACGGTTGAAATTGCACCGCTGGCACCAGTTGCAGGTCATAAAGGAAGGGCCGCGCATTCGCTGCCGCCTGAACGACGCAACCGTCTTTGATGTTACCGACAACGCCTTTCAGGGCCATGGGCCTGTTTACAATTATGGCAGAATCGGATTGCGTCATATGTGGAGCACCGCAATGTCCTATCGTAATTTGAGTGTATACGAAAAATCTCAACCCTGTTGAAGGCTATCCGTCCCGCTCTGCCGGTCTTCTCGATGCGTCCAGGAGAGGTTAAAGCGCAATGACTACCTGGAGACCGGCAGCAGGCGATCCTTGTTGCGGTCCAGCCGCAGCCGGACTTGGCCGCAGCCGAGCTTCCAGCCCTTTTTTTCCGCACCGCAGGTCCAGCGCGGGCTGCGGTCCGGCACAGCAACGGCATACAGCGGGTTCGGCGGAACCTCCCGTCGAAACACCATCCCCATGATCATCCACTGCTCATACGCCCCTTCCACCGTCGTCGCCCGGGCATGCCATTGCCGCGGCTGATGCAACTCCCTTCCATCAGCCGGATACGGAAACTCATCGGTCTGCTGCCAGTACAGGGTCTGCGGTTCCAGTATCTGCACCCTGGCCCGGGCCTGCGTACCCCACACCCGCCAGCCAAAAAACTCCGCCTCCCGGCACGCCGCATCCCACCGCGGCTCTTCATAACTGTGCAGCAAAACATCGATATTCCCCGGCTGTTTGAGCACCACATGATCCACCGTCAGCAGCATCGGAAACTCGCCCTGCCGCCCAAACCACACATGCCGCCGCACCAACACCGGCTGGCATGCATACGCCGCAGCACATTCGCCAATGACATAATCATAATCTGGGGTTAGTTCTACATGTTCCAACTGGCCGCAGGCGTGGAAGTTACGGATGCTCTGCCCCTGGTTGTTGATCAAGACGGCATTATGCGCCATGGTCTGTATCGCAAAGCCTTTCATGTGCGGATGATGGTATGTGGGATAGTAGCCGGCATCAATGAAGATCGGCTCACCGAAAGCCTGCGCAAAAAAGGAGTTCTGATCCGCATGGGCATGGCCGAAAGAACCAGCCGTGCCGCTGCGGAAGCATAGCATCACATCGTCCTGGGCCTGGCCCAACGCGGTATGGCAACCCACCATGCCCACATCCGCAAATACCCGCGATGGCGCTGTGGGAGCAGGCCGCGGGTTCAAACGCGGCACATCCCAGGTGCGCAGCAAAAACAACAACGCCAGCCATTGGGCCGACGCCGGGCCGTGATCAAATTGAAAACCTTGAAATGGTTCAAATTCGCCATCGGCATAAGCGATCCATTCCGGTTTGTGCAGCAGCACACCCAGATACCGCATTATGGCCAGGTCGTGCGCACCGGGACGGACGTGGGTATCATCGCCAAAGCCCCCCGCCCGGGCGTACGGCGGCATAATATACCACTTGAAATACCCCGTCCCCTGCATAAACGCCGTGGCCAGCAGGTCCGGGCCGCCCAGTTCTTTCAACGCTTCCATGGTGCTGATAATCGGCGACAGATGCCCCCGCCAATAGGTCGGCCCCATCCACCAACCCCCATCCTTGCCGCCAAAGCAGGGCCAGTGTTTCATCATTCGCCGGGACCAATAATCCAATGCTTTTTGTCCTGCCGCCGTCCGGCCATGGGCCTTGAGAATGCAGCCGAGTTCCGCGTAGATGCCGGCTATCGAAAAGGCATGGGAATCCAGGGGGAACTCCGCAGGCATTAACACCTGCAGCAAGTCCCACATTTTATCGAAGAAGGCCTCCGCACCATTGAGAATAGCCGTACGTTCCCCAATGGCCAGTCGATCGCCGCACATGTCCAGGAAATGGGCCATGCACAGCACCATCTCGCACAACTCGCCATCGCCCACCCAGGGATCACAGTCCGCGGAGCGGCACCAATCTGGAAAGTCCGCCAGCCGAGCCTTCATTGCCTCGAACCAGCCAGGTAGATCAAACCTTGCGGCAATGAGTGCCAGCAGCATTTTTTCACCAAAGGGCCGGCGTACGCGCCCATATTCGATCGCGCCGGGAATCGTGGGATCCAGCAACACGCTGTAGGCCGGCATATCCGGGCACTGATGTTCACCATACCGGTCGGCGAGCATTTTTTTCCAGTGCCCGGCGGTGTCCTGCTTTTTAAAGGAGGTAAGTATTCGCGCGGGAACGCGCAAACGCGGCCAGGGCGAGCGCACAAAGTCCTGCGGATTCAGGTGCGCCATCGTCTGGTGAAACTGCTGGAGTAAATACCGCGTTACCGGCGGAGCATCTGATACGTCCGCAAGACTCACGGGCAGGCGTCGCCAGAAAATAGAAGCATGTCGGGCGGTTGTGGTGTCGGCCATGATATGGAATTCCTTTCGTCATAGACGGTTAAAATGATGGCTGGGCTGTCAAGAAATAACCTGTACCATCCGGCTGGCCCTTGAAAAGAAGCGATCAGCGATCAGTCCCGATGCGCTGGTCCTCCAGCATCGAGGATTTCGGCATCCATGCCTCAACGGGGAGCGAAGCGATCAACGGTCAGTGGCCATAATTTCTGCGCCGTATTCTTACACTTTATTTCCTGAAAGCCCCTTAGTCATAAAAATTTGCGAAAAAAGTTCACCGATTTGCGTGCCCCCCAACTATGTTCGCCGGGAAATAAGTCCAAAAGCAAAGACTCGCGCGCGCCGGCGGCCTCATAAATTTTTTCGACTTCGTGGTAACAGGCCAACGCACCTTCGCACCGGAAACATTCATCGTGAATGCCGATTTCCACCAGCAGCGGTCGCGGGGCGATCAGACCATGTAGATCCGGCACGTCACAGAGAGCATACAGCCCCGGGGTTATCTGACTGCCGCAAAAATTGACGTCGCGAATGCCAAAATTCGCGAAAAGATCGCTGTAGCAGATGATGTCAGTTGCTGCGATACGCTGATCGCTGATGCTTAGCCAGGTGGCCATGGTTCCGCCAAAGGACAATCCCATCACTCCTATCCGCTGTGGATCGACGAAATCCAGCCCGGTCAAATAATTCAGGGCGCACAGGCCATCGTGAATATCCATTCCCAGCACGGTGCGTCCGAGAATCGCGGCACGCAGGAAATGAGCATTGCACAAATCTCCGCCGGCATTGCCGCCGCCCACAGTGCGGTAATGCGGCTTGCGTCGATCATCGCGTTCGCCAAAACCCCGCCAATCAATGGCCATCGTGACAAAACCCGCCTTGGCCATCTGCAGACCGTAGTCATAGTGGTGGAAAGCGATATTGGCTGCCAGCTCCGCCGTGCCGGCACTGCCCATCACCGCTTCCTTGCCGAAGGGGCCGTGGCCATGGCACGCCAGAATTGCCGGCCGACGGGGCGACGCTTCCTCCGGACAAAATACGTACCCGGTGGCCGAAAGATTGTGTTCCACATCAAATACGATCTTCCGCTTGATCAAGCCGTCTTCCCGCCATTCCACCAGAATTTCCGGATTCAGCGGGACCGGCTCAGGCATCAGGCCCAGTGTGGCCAATAGCCGCGGCTTCAATGCCCGATGCCAGGTTTCCCAGTCATTCCGGCTGCGACCGGCAAAGCGCAACGAGGGCTGGTGCGTGCGGGCCAGATTTTGGAAGTATTCGTGTACGGAAAGGTTACGCGTCATCAGCACCTCATGTCATCATCATCACATCGGCCGGTGTTATTATCCACCTATGCACTCAACTATGGGCCATCGCAATTGATCCATCGATATTAATGTGCCGGAGGAATCGCGGACTTTGGCACCGCAGGCTCTACCCCAGGCTTACGCACCGAATGTGCATCCCATTGCCATTGACTGTTCCCGGCCAGGGCCACGGTATCTGGAAGGCTGTCAGCCTGATAGCGACGATTGAGCGTTAGCCGCATATGCAATGGCCGCGGCCGGGAGTTGGTCAGCGACAAACTGGTCAGTTGGCCTTTGCGCACGCTCAGGCTGGCACGCACGCCTCCTGGGAGCGCCAGATTGCGAGCCGTCAGGTCCTGCCAGGCGCCATCCAGACCAAAGAGCAGGCAGATCTGGCCATTTTTATCCCTATGGACCAGAGCCGCATACATGGACCAGAGTAATAGCGCATACGGTGTGGTGTACCAGTAGTTGATGGGATAACCATCCAGCCGGATTTTTTCCGGCAGCGCTCCCAGAGAGCTTACAGACCGCAACGGATGCAACAGCCACGAAAAGGCCCGTGATGCGTCGCCCAGGTGGCTGTAACAGATGGACGCCCGTGAGGCCAGCCACGGCCAATCGCGGTAACACTCCGAGGGTTGTTGGTTATCGAGTCCCCAGGGGGTGCGAGCCAGATTTTCGGCATCATAAATGCTTGAACTGTCAATACCGTCGGGCAAATTGAATAAAAAGTAACGAAACTGAAGGCCGGCCGAATAAGTCGCATTTTGATACGGCAGCAATATTTTGCCGTTGTGGTTGCGGTTCATGAGCACTGTAAGTTTACCTGGCAGCGCGGCCAAAGTTGGCTCCACCGCGTGGTTCCGCACCTGCGCCATTTCTCCAAAAGCCTGGAAGGCCCGGGCGAGGCACAGGAGCGTCATGGTATCATTTTCCACGTCGATTTCAGATTCGTTGGAAGCCCGGCAGCGCTTCAGTTGCACCGCCGGGCCATCTTCCAGCACAAAAGTCCGCAGGGCTGTGGCGATGCGTTCGGCAATATCAAAATATCTGTCGAGGACGGCATCTTCACCGGCATATTTCCATTGCCAGTAAATCATCAGCAGCACCAGCGCGGAAAACCACGGCTTGGTGTGCAGAATGTATTGCCGGGGGTCCGCGTCGCGGAAGCGCGGATGGCCTTGCCAGTCATTCCAACCGGGAAACAGGCAACCCTCCACGCCGGCGGCGCGCGTGTCACGACAGGATTGTTCAAATTGTCCGCGGTAAAAGCCCAGGTGCCGTTCGGCCAGATCGGTGTAACCCGCCAGCAGCAAAGCCCGATGCAGATACATGGCATCACCGATGCAGTACGTAGCACCACCCCATAAATGGGGCAGCAGGCCATCGGTCAGACCGCCGGTTTGCGGATGCAAGCTGCCGCGCACTACATATAAGGCAAGATGCAGCAGATACTGCATGGCGCCGTCCGGAACCTGCACGGCACCATGATCCTGGAACCGGCTCATCTGGTGCAGGTGCGCCTGGCGAAGACCGCCATATCCCATATCGGCCATCCACCCCTGCCGAGATGCCATCGCCCCCGCCAGGTCGGACGATTCGCTGCTATCGACGAACGTCATGGTGCGGCTGATGGACCATCCGGGTTGAATATGTTCAACAAGAATACCACAGGCTCCTCGGGGGAATGACATGAACCGGGTTCCCGCAACCTCGGTGATCATCGCACCGCAGCCCCGGATACCTGGCGAAATTTCGTAAGTGGCATCAAGCCGACGTAGATCAGTTCCTTCATGGACCTGCCCAGTTACCGGATCACGAAAGGTCAGCAAGTCGGTTTGGGGATGCGCGGGCATCAGCACCAGGGCCAGAGCCAGCGACGCATACGCCCCCTGGTCTTGAAGTTCATAGCGTTCGGCGAGAATGGCATCCTGGCTGAAAAAAGTTTCAATATGAACGATGGCTCCGCGAAAGGTCACGGTGCTGCGGAGAATGCCGGTGCGTGGATTGAATTCCTGGGCATAATCACTGGGGTCGAGCACCTCGCCATTGCCGATGACCTGATAGCCGCATTGCATAATGGGCGGCATGGTTTGGCAGGTGGTGTATGAAGGATGTGCGGCTTTATACCATCCCGTGGGAGTGGATTGATGCTTTTCATAATGGGCGTGACCGGTAAAGCCGGTGAACATGCTGCCGGAGTAGTCCAACAATACCGCATCGCTGCCGTTGGTCAGCAGCATCGGGTAATAAGGCCTGGTGGATGTGGGGGTTGCAAGCATGCAGTACCTTCGTACGGACCAGACGGCTGGAAATCAGGGCAATGGTACCAGATCGTCGCATTTTACCGGCAATCCGGTGCGGATGGATTTGTTAGCGCTGATGCCTACCAAAAGAGAGGCGGCACCGTCGATATGCGACGCCGCCCTGTGCAGCGGGTCGGCGGGCGGATTCGGTAAAAACAGATCTTGCAGAATCAGGGTATCACCGCCGCCGTGGGCACCGTCCACCAGAGGGATATTCACCTGATATGGGACGCCGAACATCGGCAATACCCACAGAGATTCCACCTGGCCCTGGCTCTGGGCGGCGGCCAATTCCTGATCGCTCTGCCCGGCAATGATGTGCGAACCGTGCTTCACGTAAAGTTCCAACCGGCCGCGGTTGCCGGTAATGGCCACCCGGTATCCCTCCCATGGGCAATAGGCCAGGAGTGAATAGTTCATGACCACCTGATTACGGTAGCGCACCATGACGGCCATGGTGTCTTCAATGGTGATGTGATCGCCAAAGACATTGCGATCGCGCAGATATCCACTGTCTTTTTCGGCGTCATAATACAGTTCTTTCAGGCTGGCCCAAGCGAATTCTTTGGAGGATCCGTCCACCGGAAAATAAAATGGATCATTGGCGGCTTCCGGATGGCCGGTATAGCGATCATAGGCGTAATGCTCGCCTCGATCGACGGCGGCTTGACGGCCGTAGAATTTCAAGTCCCCCATGGCGTAAACGGTCTGCGGATAGGAATTGATCCACCAGTTCACCAAGTCAAAATGGTGTGTGGCCTTATGCACCAGCAAACCGCCGGATTTATCCTTTTCCGCGTGCCAGCGCCGGAAATAGTCGGCACCGTGCCGCGTATCTAGCACCCAGGAAAAATCCACCGCCAGAGGCCGGCCGATGACGCCCCCGGCGACCAGTTCACGCGTCTTTGTGGCCACGGGCGCATATCGATAATTAAACGCCACACGCAGCTTGCGGCCGGTGCGTGCGATGGCCGCAAGAATGGCGCCGACTTTTTCGGCGTCAATGGTCATGGGTTTTTCGCTGATGACATCGCAGCCGAGTTCCATCGCCCGGATGATGTATTGGTGATGCGTTGAGTCCATGGAAGTAACGATCACGACATCGGGTTTTTGCTCCCGTATCATGCGGTCGAAATCCGCAGCCGGGTACATCGGTACCGATGGCAGGTGATGCTTTTCTTCCGCTAAATGCGCGTACCAGGCCATGCGTGTGGGGCTGATGTCACATAAAGCGGCCAGTTTCGCATGTTGGCGAAAATCGCTTAGAATTGCGTTGAAATACATCATGGCCCGACCGCCGGTACCGACGATGGCATATTTACGGATATTATTCATAATAAATTCCTCCTGGAACAGCATCACAGTAAGTGCGGTAATTCCTGAGATCCGCTACCTGCGGCGATTATTTCAGGACCAGCACGCCCAGCCCCGTAACGTAACGATAATCATTATTGTTGCCGCCCCAGATCACCCGGCGTAGCTGGTGATACGTTTTGGACATATCTCGCACGGAAAGGCCAAAGCCGAGGAAATTGCCGGCTCGCGGCTTAAAAGTCGGTGGAAAATCTTTCCAGGGAACATAAATGACCACCCGGTAACCGCGGGCATTGCGGCTGGATTGCATAACAACCGTATGGGGTTTGGCAAAGAGGTTGTGGTAATGGCTGGAGGAAGGTTCATGGCCGCGCCAGGCGATCTGGGCAATGTTGATGGTGCCCTTGCCGCCTCGGACCGCGCAAATGACCTGAAAATCGGCCGGGCCGTAGCGGGCATGGGTAAACTGATTGTTAATGGTGGGGTTGAAGTACAATTCCACCCCGTCCGCCTGCCAATCCGCCTTGCCGGAAGACGGATTAAAACCGCGGGGCGTGGTGTCGTGAACCTTGGCGGCGATGTACAATCCGCGGCGATTCCAGGTGATGGAGGCCTGGGCCCATTTGGACAACCGCCGAAACACCAGGTGTTTCCATCCGGAAGCATGTTGACCCAGGGTGGGCGGCCGGGTGTTATGCCCGGCCGGCCAGACTTTCAGCCTGAAGCTATGGACAACCAGTTTGGATCCAATGCGTATGCCCAGGCGAACAGGCGCATCGGCCCCCCGCTGCAGACCGCTGATGATCGGCAGTGTCACCGGCACTCTCTGATCCAAAGTCACCGCCGGAAATGCGACCGAGGCTTGGCTGAAGCGCCAGCCATGCGGACTTCCCATGAGATCCAGGGTTCCCTGTTGCGGAACGGCCACGTTGCCTTTAACCATGGCCACAAGTTGGGGATGTCCGTCCGCGGCGCGGCCGATGGCCACGCGCGTAATGAACACCTGGCTTAAGCCGGGAATGGTGGCTCTGGCCAGTATCCGGGAGAGCGTTACAACCGGCAGATGTGCAGCCCGCAGGTATACCACTTTGCCGGTAAGCCGCACCGTAACGCTGCGGCCATTGGCGGCCTGCGGCTGGATGGCCTGGCCCGCCATGTTATCCAGCACCATCTGGTCAGCAGAAACAGGAATGGTAATGGTGTGGGAGGCACCGGCGGCCCACAGCAAGGCCACGCTGTTTCCCCCATTGCCGAACACGTAACATCGCAGATTGCCACCGAGGTGGACCACGCGATGCGTAACCGACGGGCCGATATAGTCTATGAGGGTATTGCAAGCGATCAGGGGCATTGAAGGTGCCCCATCGTACTCCAGCAGATCAAGACTGTGGGCGAATATGCCCAGTTGGGAGGAAGTAACATTGAACCAGCTCTCGCGGGCCACTCCGGCGGCACGTTCCTGGGCAATGTACTCCACGAGTTGCTGCGGAGTCATGGGAGCGGGGTTTTGCACGCCCAGAGCCAGGGCGGGAAGAAGATTGGGGTAAATGGCCCCGTTGGGCCCGCTGGATTCAGAGTTAATAATTGGATAGGTTTTTCCGGTAAACTGCCGGGCCATCCGCCGCACCTGCCCGGCCCAGTTGTGCTTATTACTGCCCCCATGAATGGCGATGCCGTCCATGTAACGGCCGAGTCCAAGTTGCAGGCAATGTTGGAGCCAGTGCATGGAAGTTACACACAATCCGTAAACCTGATTGCGCGGGTCCACCTCTTTGATATTGCGGTATACCTGCTGTTGGAGCGGAACGTAAAGTTGCGCCGCCATCTTGACGCCCGGTTCGTTGTATGGCTCCCACATGAATATGCGGCCCTTGTAATGCTCCGCGATGGCGTGCGCGAAGTTGCCGAATTTAATGGCGTTGACAATGTGCTGGTTCTGAAATACCGGCCAGGAACCACCGACGCAGGCAATGTCGGATCGGGCCCATGCCGGCTGCTGATCCGGTCCGCCATGGGCGGCCAGATTGACGTATACATCAAGGTGATATTTTTGGGCCAGGGCTACCAGCTCATCGCTGTCCCGCCAGCGAAATTTATTGGTACCCTCCGGCTCAATGGTCTGAAAGGCCAGTGCCCAGTAGGTATGCCACCAGCCCCAGCCGAGCTGGTGCACGAATTTGAAAACCTGCTGTGGCGGATAATCAAAGGTCATCAACGAACTGTGATTGGGCCCAAACCCCCAGTAAGGAGCAACGGTGGAACTCATGATGCAGGCAATACTGCCGCCGAAAAAGGCCGCGTCAGCGTGCGGGCGGCGGCCCAGCGGTTTGATGACGCCATAGGCTATCTGTTGAAAGCCCTGCCCGTCGGCCATGCGCGCGGTAAGGCGGTACAGCCCGCGCGGTTCAGGCTTCAGGGGAATGACGACCGAGCCGTGGTTGGCATTGATGGTGGGTTTTAAGTGCAGCGTGAGGGCAGGAAACTCACGGTGTGAAAAGAGTTCCTCTTCGGTAATGACCACCGGTTGAGCGGTTACATTTTTCCCCGCCGCGTGGAGGACAATTTGAGGAACCTCCGCGGGAGTGTACACTTTGATGAGGCGGTTACAAGTAAAGGCCAGGTCGAAACGGGCGGGATTGACATACGGTGTCAAACCGCCGTGCTGCAGTTGGACCGCATCAATCCAGATGGTCTTCCATGGCCTGGTGGAGGGAACCACAATCTGCACATAAAAGGCATTGCGCATGCCGGCAAAGTTGGGGTAATACCAGCGCTTCGGTGTAACGGTAACATGAAAACGCTTCCAATGCCGGGTGAGCGTAGCGCTGCCGTAGACAACAGCTTTAAATCCATTGTTGAGCGTAAAGGATATCGCACAACCGGGAGTATCGGTTTTCGCATACAGTGACAGCGTGATGGAGCCGCTGGTATGAACGATGCGGATGCCCTGCGAGGAAACCCGGAACACATCATCGCCGGAACCATTCACCAGTTTGAGACTGCAATGGCCTTTGGCCGCGGTGGTGCAGTCGATGCTCGGAGGAACATAAGTTTTCCAGTTGGGCAGCAAAATCAGAGGATCTACGCTCCAGCCGTCCCAACCGGCTTCAAAGTTACTCCCTTCGGGAATTAAGTTTGTGGCACCGGCCCGCACGGTTGCATTGACCAGCAGCAAGCCGAGGATCAGTATCATGGCTGAAAACCAACGGACCAACGGACTCTTTTTCTGAAATTTCTGGGTCTGCGGAAAATCCATGATACAGTTTCCTTTGATGAAAGGGACTATTGGGTATCGTCATAACGATAAGGGGGCGGGTCATCTTCTCATTTTCGTGGAGCCGGTGAATACTCTCGTACCACGTTATAAAGTTTGAGTTCTTCAAGCTTATAATCCGCTTTGGTTCCGCTGGGATTCAAATACAGCCACTTATTGCTCTCCGGAGATGGGGATTGAATCGCCTTGGCGGAAAACCGGATGGCCAGTTTTTTTCTCGCTTTTTGCAGCGCTCCATCCACATACAAAGCCATGGACGATTTACCGGCCTTACCGGTTTTCCAGGTGATGGCAATTTGATGCCACTGATGCGCTTTCCAGCTTGTCAGCGGAATGGTGATATAAAAACGCTTGCCCTTCTTATCAGAGATAATATAAAAAAGATCATTCTTACCCCAATCCTTGGACCCACCGACAAACAATTGAATGGACGAACGGAACCAGGCCTGGGCGTGCCAGATAAAAATCTGACGCTCGTGAACAAAATGCCCCGGAGCTTTGTCAAAACTGATCCACAAAGAAAGTGTGCCCTGCCTGGCCGGCATAACCGTTGAATGATAGCTGATACTGCCGCCCTTGAGAAAATGGGCACATCGGCCGAACTTGCCGCGGGTAAAGACTATCTGGTTGCCATTAGAAATCTCCCGGCCGGGCGGAACATGGTGGTGCAAGCCGCCAAGCGGATCGGAAAGCACCAGCGACTTATCAGTGGTCGCGGCCGGTACCGGTGTCTGGCCTGGCTTCAGTGCTGCCCCACAAAGTCCGATCGTGAGAAGAACCAGCAGCCCCCAAAGTCTGCCTTGACGGCTGCAACGGGAACCGGCGTAGATAACCTGGTACTTTCCAGCAGTCTTGTACAGCCGTAAAAATTGCCTCACGCTCTTTACACACGTGGTGGCACGATCCAGATATGGTCTTCGCCTTACCAAAGACCATAACTTGCGACGCATAAAATTATTGTTTTTCTGTGCAACGTTTCTAAAATGAAAACGTTGGGAATTGAACGTGCTCATATAGGGCCATCCTTTCACTACCTGTGCGCACCCGATGCTTGAGGTCTATCATAGTCCTCTGTACCGACGATGTATAGTACAGAATTTACTCATGGAAGGACGATCTTTTATCACACATTATGTGCGGCGGCCGGAGACAAATGGGATGCAAAAGATGAAGTTCAATATTGTTATCATCGCCGTCCGGGGCCAAAGCGGCGTGATAAAAGATCGTCCTTTGATGATACAAGAATGTACTATACACGGGTCGGGCCGATTGTTATGCTTTTAATAGAACGATGCGGCAGTCCGGTTGTTGCAGTCGGCATTTCGCCGGCGGACCGGAGATTCAATCTTGAATCCTCTGTCGCGGGTTTTCTAAATGAGGAGTAGCATTATGAACAGCAACAGTAACAGCAAGTGGACGATTGCCATGGTCGCGGCGGCGGTCAGCCTTGTGGGCGTCTCCATTTCCCGCGGCACCACCTACGTTGGAAATTCGGGATCGGTCACGTGGGATGTCGCAACGTCCTGGACGCCCAATGGCATCCCCACCGCAAGCGACACGGCTGAGATAGGCTACGGGAATACCTGCAGCATGGCCATTGGCGGTCTCAACGATGTAGCCTCCACCATTATTCTTGGCAACGGTACCGGTACCGGAAGCCTTTATTTCGACGGCTACAGTACCAGCACAACGGCCGTTTTGACCGTCGGCGGCGGTACGGGTACCATTCAGGAGGGCACGACCGGAAGCAACGTGGTCTTCACCAACGGAACCAAGCTCGTTACCATCAACGCGGCAAACATCGAAGCGTACGGGTTTGCCGTTGGGCAAGGCTCAACTTACGGGTACTACGTTCTCCCCTTGACGCAAACTTGGACCAGCCTGAACGCGAACAGTCAAATTGCCGGCCATCTGACGGTGGGTAACGGCAATAACCACACCACGCCGGGCGGGGGTGATTTAATCATCCAGGGAACCGTCAATGTCGGCAGCACCACAATCGCAAGTTACTCTGGTGCCACAACAACTCCGGTGTCAACGTTGGAGCTCGACGGCGGCACGCTCAATACCAGCAGCATTGCGCTCGGCACCAACGGCACCACTACCAATGGCCTGTTCCTCTGGAACGGCGGCACCATTGAAAATGCCGGCGGCTTGAACCTGACTGTCAGCGGCCCCAATCTGCAACTGGCTTCGGGCACAACGAATTCTTTCTCCATCAGTTCGGGCAAGACCGGCACTGTGAGCTCTGCCCTCGTTGACCAAACCGCAGGTGGCGCGCTGACCGTAAGCGGCCCTGGAACACTGCAGTTGGCTGCCGCCAACACCTACACCGGCGCCACATACGTCAACAACGGAACCTTGCAGTTGGTAACCGGTGGATCGATTGCCAATTCATCTGGCATTGAGCTTAGTACGGGTACCACGCTCAACGTCAATCAGATAACAGCCACGCTTCCGAGCACCCAGTCCCTGACGGGTTCCGGGACCGTATACACCAGCAGTCTTGTAACAATCAATGGCATTCTGACACCCGAAACATACACGGATGGAACGCTTACCAGCACCATCGGCACGCTGACGTTTTCCGGTGGAACAAACGCAAAGAGTCTGCTGCAACTCAGCTCAACAAGCTTGTCCAACATGGCCATCCAAGGCTTTGGCAGCGGACAGTTTGACCAGATTACAGACGGGCCGCTTGGCGGAACGGTAACCTTCGGTGGTACATTGGACGTGAATATGGCTGGTGTTACCGGGGCTGGATCCGCCCAGATCTTCAATTTCACAGCGTATTCCTCGGACTTCAGCAGCATCGTCTTTAGCAACTTGGCCAATGGTCTAAGCGCCAGTTTTAACGCCACCACGGGTACCGTTAATGTTACAATGGCGGCCATACCCGAACCAGCCGCCTTGGGTTTGATGGTCTTTGCAGGCACCGGCCTGCTGTTGGTGGGCCGTAAACGTAAACAGGCCTGACCGCACACTTTTTAAGCAGGCCGATGGCGCATATAGTGCTACCGGCCTCTTTTCAACTGGCGCGACGGCAGGCGACGGACCAGCCATATACGTATTTCGGCGGCAATGCGGTTGGCTGCATAGTCGGCGGTGAGAGTGACAAGGGAGGAGTGTTGTTGTCCAGGCAAAAGAGTTACCCATGAAATACGCACAAACCTATCGTCTCCGCATTGTCCGCTTCCGCCGGCCCCTGCACGGTTTTACCCTGGTGGAACTCTTAGTGGTGATTTTGATCATCAGTATTTTGATTGCGCTGCTCTTGCCGGCATTGGCCTCGGCAGTCAAGCTGGGGCGGCAAACGGTGTGTCTTAGTAACCTGCAGCAAATAGGTCTGGCCTACGGCATGTACGCCACGGATTATTCCGACCGCTATCCGCCGGCCTATTTTGATCCACTCAATATGGGAGTGTCATACACGGGCACGGCCAATGGCTCGTCTTGGGTACAGTATATAGCGCCCTATCTCTCCCAAGGTGGGCCATATATCAATTCTTCCCAAGGGCTCCAGTGGTATTATCAGCGTATCGCTTTGGTCCATTCGCAGGCGATGATCTGTCCGCAAGCCTGGATGAATCAACAAGCGGGGGCGCCGTATTCCAATCCCTCCACCTACGGAGCTAACCGCGACTTGGAACCCTGGCTGCCGCAGAGCCAGTTGTCTATTAACAGTTATTTTCCCATGCCGATCCGGATGGTGGACCCCGCTTCAACCTGCCTGTTGGCCGATGGCAATTTTCAGATTCAGAACGGTAGTGTGGGTTATTGGTTTGCTTATGTGGCAACGGATTCGGGCAATTATCCGTTGCGTCCGCCGGGCTGGGTGGAATCCACCACCACCACCGGCCCCGGTGAAGGCGTTTTTACCGCCGGTGAAACTACCGGTTCGGTGCATCCAGGCGGAGATAATGTGCTTTTCGCCGATTTCCATGCGGCAACTTTACCGGCAGCATCCATACCCACCGTGTCCATTCCGCACGATGGCCCGCCCTGGGGCACAACCAGTGCCCAGGCTGTGATGTTCTGGACCGGCCAATAATGACGGCCCAAGTTCATTAACAAAAGAGAACCACCACAACCATCAAAAAGTAATTTAGTTCCTTGCGGCCAAGCGGCCAGGCACATAAGCGTTGATTAACAGGATCTTTTATGACCAAACATGCGGCCACAGTAATAGTTACCATAATTTTTGCGGGATTGTTGTGCCAGCCGGCGATGGCCGCGGATTGGCCGCTGAACCTGACACCTTTTGCCAATCGGGCGTTTGTGGATCACGGGAGCGGTCACGGCAGGAGAGGCTGGTCGGCCCAGGGGCCGCAGAATTCGCTCCATGGCATGAAGCCGGGATTAAGAGTTTTTTCCGGAATTCAGTTTCGCATTCTGAATCCGAAGACGAATCATGGGGCGGCTGTGCTGACTTTTGACGGTGCCGCCAGCCGCAGCCGCCTGTTCAAAGCTGTGATTCCGGTTTCTGAAAGAGTTAACACTTCAAACAAGCCGCTGAATTTATACCTGCTGCATACCGCATGTTGGGCCAGCGGCCCCGCGGGTCGTTTGGTGGGCACCATTCATGTGCGCTACGCCCGTGGTCCAGGCGCGATCTTTCATGTTCGCACCGGACGGGACATCGCCGATTGGTGGAACCCCGGCGATCAATCCAATGCCCGCGTGGCGTACACCGAAAATAATGGCTCGGCCATGGTGGGTGTGTATGTTTCGCGTTTTACGCTGCCGGCAGGCTGGGGCCGGCCGCGCAGCATTACCCTGCAAACAGCTAAAGGACCGGTGTGGATTGTGCTGGCGGCAAGCCTGTCTACCAAGAATGTTCACATGGTTGGCGAAACGCAGGTAATTCGAGCCGGCCCGCAATGGAAACCTGTGAACCTCAACAATTTAATGGTAAAACGCGGCACGGCACTGGACCTTTCTTTTTTGGTGCCCAAGCCCGCAGGCCGATATGGTTTTGTGCACGTCAACCGCCGTGGACAACTGGTATTCGCCGATCGACCGGCGCAACCAGTGCGATTTATCTGCGATTCGTACAACATGGCGGTGGTTCAAAACACGCTGGCACCATTCACGAAAACCACAATGAATGAGTTCGCACAACAGGAAGCCCGTATGGGCATCAACGCGCTGCGACCGCATAATCTCGACGCATTTCTGATGGATGGATCAACTCGCGATGGGGTGTTGGACGCCGGGCAACTCAAATTATGGGATTACTTCTCGGCGGCCCTGAAAAAACGGGGTATTTATTTGTTCCTGGACCTGACCACATATTCATTATTCAACAAGGACAACATCTGGATTGGTGGAGGTGCCAAACGACACTTCGACACGCGCATTTATTGGGATCCATACGTGCGCCGAGTATGGGTAAAGGGCGTAACTGAACTATTGGACCACGTGAACCCGTATACGGGCCTGGCGCTGAAAAATAATCCTCAGGTCGTGGTGCTGCAAACGCGCAATGAATCCACGCTCTTTAAGTTTCTGGTGATTAATCACGCCCGGCCGCATCCGGGCTTGTGCAAGCTGTTTAACCAGTGGCTTAAGAAACGCTATGGATCCACCGTGGCGCTGCGTCAAGCCTGGACGGTCCGCCACCACAGCACGGACACGTGCTATCTGCCCATAAACGAAAAATTGGGGAACGTTCAGTTCCCGACCAACATCTATCGCGGACCGGCCGCGAAGGATTTTCAGCGGTTCTGCATTGATACGGATCAGAACCTGTTCCTGTGGATGCAGAGAGTACTCAAGCGGCTGGGGGCCAGAGTGCCCGCGACCGATTTTAATTACATTCCCAGTTACGACCTGACCTTTACACGCGATGTGCTGCCGCTGGTGGATATGCACTGCTACCATGAACATCCCAGTGCCTACGCTGCACCAGGCTCATATCAATTGGGCTTAAGCGCGTTAAATCCCCAGGACCCGATGGGATATTTATGCACGCTGGCCGGTGCCCGCCAATGGGGCAAACCCTTCACCGTCAGTGAAACGGGCGAACCTTTCTGGAACAAATGGCGTTTTGAATCCGGCCTGTGCTGGCCGGCCATGGCTGCACTGCAGGGATGGAACCTGGTATCTCAGTTTGGGCAGGCAGTGCTGTTGAATATCCACAATCCCCGCTGTCATCCGCTTCAGCCATTTCTGGTCGGCCTTGATCCACCCAACCGGGCGGCCCAGTACATGGCCGCCCTGCTTTACCTGCGCGGCGACGTAAAGCCTTCACCGCACCGCATTGAAATGCGTCTGAACCGCCCGAAAATCATTCAAGAAAGCCAGGGAAACAACGGCGTTTCCACCTACCTTGCGCGACTGGCCCTGCTGGCCGGCTTTGGTTGCCGCGTAACCCACGATCCCAGGGCCGCAGCCGTCGCTCCGTTTCATCCAAATCTGATGCTGACGCCGACGGGCGGAAGTAACGTGGCGCTAAGTGTACAGGCCTCCAATGTCATGGCGCACGGCGGGGGTCTCGGTCGCCTTGAGGCTGTGGTAAAATATCTTAAGCAGCAAAAAATACTATCCAGAAAGAATCGCACCGATGTGAAAAAGGGCGAATATGAAAGTGATACCGGACAGATTTTCATCGACACCCGGCACAACCATATTCAGGTGGTTACCGCCACCAGCGAAGGCGGTACGGTGCTCCGCCATGCGCGGATGCACCTGCCTGGCTTATGGGTGCAGAATGATGGCACTCCTGCGGCGATATTCTTGGGTGCGCTGGACCGCCAACGGCTCCAACACAGCTCAAGGCTGCTGCTGATTGTGGCGGCGAATGCCGCCAACTCCGGCATGGAACTTCGCAGCCACGGCCAGATTTTAGAGCGGCTTGGCTACTTGCCGGTGCTGGCACGTATTGTCCATTTGAACATTCGTATCCGGCACAGCCATCCACGCCGTCTGAAGCTTTGGGCCCTGGCTTTTAATGGCACCCGGATGGTACAGATTCCCCTCAAGGTAATCTGGCATGATGAAGTCGCGGCGGTCATTAACACCGGCATTTTTCCCGGCGGTCCGACCCCCTTCTTTGAACTTGGATATAAATGAGCAGAATCTCAGCGGCGAGGCCGCGTACCTGGAACCCTTGCAGACGATGCGCCGGGAGTTGCTGGGCCGCTGGTTTGCCGTGGAGAAGCAATACCCACTGCAGACAGGCCAATATTAGAGGAAATTGATGCCATGTTGATCAACTGTTATTATTATGCACCGCACAATCATTCTCTGCTGGCGGATCATTTGGATTGGGACTTGGAACTGATGGCCAAACTGGGCACCGATATCGTATCGGTCTGCGTGGCGGAATCGCACCTGCGGAATTGGCACGGTCCACGCCTTCAACGTGTGGTGAATCGAATACACGCACACGGGATGAAGACGCACGCGGTACCCAATCGCTGGGCGGGGCTGGTGGCGGGTTGGATGGATGGATTTGGGGACTTCACCGCTGATCATCCGGAAACGCGCATTCAGGATGCCCAGGGACGTATCAAGCCCAACTGCGAAAGGCCCAGTTGCGTCAACCATCCTCTGGTGCGAGCGCATTTTGAGCAAACCCTGGATCAATTATTGACAAAGTTTGATTTTGACGGGTTGATATGGGATGAACCACATGGCAGCGACCCCTGCTTTTGTCAGTACTGCAACTCGCAGCGCAACACGGCACCGGCGCAAAGTTGGTACCAGTCGCGTTTTGCCGCCTTTTTGGACCAATGCAGTCAATACGCCAAATGCCAACGCCAGAACCTGGTGGTAAGCGTATTTGTTCAGCCGGATCAGGATGATCTTCTCCGGCAACTGCTTCAGACTCAACACATCGACTACATCGGCTCGGATGGCCACATCCGCAGTGAGGAACACCTCATGCATCGGATGAAGGTGACGATTTTTGACGCCTACGCGAAGTATTATCCGCAGTTGCGGGCTGCGGGCAAGAAAACCTTATTCCTTTTGGAAGCGCAGCGGCATCGCGATGAAGACCTGGATGATTATCTGGTCAATCTGGAACGGGCATTCGCGCTGCCGATGGACCATCTGATGTACTATTTTTGCGCCCAGGAAATGCTGACTCCGGCCAAGGAAAAGATTTTTGTCGAGGCTACCTGGAAGGCCGTTTCAGCATTGAAGGAGCGTGGCCGCTGAAACAATTGCCGGCGTGTTAAGCAGCACAACGGCATTAAATCAGGTGATAAAAGATCGTCCTTTGGTGATACAAGAATGTACTATACACGGGTCGGGCTGATTGTTATGCTTTTAATAGAACGATGCGGCAGTCCGGTTGTTACAGTCAATATTTCGTTGACGGGCCGGGTAAGAAGTTGAACGTAAATTCTATGCCGTAGGTTTTCTGATGAGGAGTAGCATTATGAATCGCAACAATAGCAGCAAGTGGTCCATCACCATGGTCGCGGCGGCGGTCGCAGGCTTGTGCGGTATTTATCCCGCTGCCGGTGCGATCGATACATTTACCAACACCAATAGTAATTGGGATACAGCAACTAACTGGAGTCTGGGCGCGGTTCCCACGGCGACAGATACTGCGGAAGTCGGTTTTATTTCCGGTTCTGCAAGCACCGCAACGATCAAATCTGGCGATAACCTCGCAGCCGGCAGCGTCGTGCTCGGTGATGGCAACAATAGCGACCGGGGACAGATATTTTTCGATGGCGGCACATTGACGGTGGGCGGCGGCACCGGCAGCATTACCACCGGCAGTGGAACTGCGGATGGATGGATCATTTTCCAAAATGATTACAACAATACCCCCAGCGGGTACGCGGCAACAACCATTAATGCAACAACCGTCAACGTGGACAGTGTCTTCATTGGCCAAGGCACCGGCGGAGGTGAATATATTATTCCTGTGGGACAGTCGTGGTCCGGCGGCGGCAGCTTGGTCTTAGGCAACGCCAACGGCAATCTAAATCCTGGACTGGGGATACTCACCATTAACGGTAGCGCATCGTTTCCGACGGTCGATGTGGCCGTCGGCGCGGTCAACTACACATCAGATCTTACCATGAGCGACGTTGGGATATTGTCTGCAAAAACCCTGACTTACGGCAGCTTATCGTCAACCAGCTTGGCGGTTTCCGGATTTAGTACCGGCCAATACAGCCAGATCGGTGGCATAACGGGTGGGACGGCAACGTTTGCCGGCACGTTGAATCTTAATCTGGCGGGTGTAACGGGGCCGGGCAGTGCCCAGGTATTTAATTTTTCCAATTACAGCGGCACCTTCGGCACTGTGAATGTCGCCGGCCTGGCATCGGGGCTGACGGCATCTTTTGACGCAGCCAATGGAACGGTCACGGTCAGTTCGGTACCCGAACCAGCCGCGATGGGGCTGATGGCTGCTGCGGGTGTCGGCCTGCTGTTGGTGGGCCGTAAACGTAAACAGGCCTGACCGCACACTTTTTAAGCAGGCCGATGGCGCATATAGTGCTACCGGCCTCTTTTCAACTGGCGCGACGGCAGGCGACGGACCAGCCATATACGTATTTCGGCGGCAATGCGGTTGGCTGCATAGTCGGCGGTGAGAGTGACAAGGGAGGAGTGTTGTTGTCCAGGCAAAAGAGTTACCCATGAAATACGCACAAACCTATCGTCTCCGCATTGTCCGCTTCCGCCGGCCCCTGCACGGTTTTACCCTGGTGGAACTCTTAGTGGTGATTTTGATCATCAGTATTTTGATTGCGCTGCTCTTGCCGGCATTGGCCTCGGCAGTCAAGCTGGGGCGGCAAACGGTGTGTCTTAGTAACCTGCAGCAAATAGGTCTGGCCTACGGCATGTACGCCACGGATTATTCCGACCGCTATCCGCCGGCCTATTTTGATCCACTCAATATGGGAGTGTCATACACGGGCACGGCCAATGGCTCGTCTTGGGTACAGTATATAGCGCCCTATCTCTCCCAAGGTGGGCCATATATCAATTCTTCCCAAGGGCTCCAGTGGTATTATCAGCGTATCGCTTTGGTCCATTCGCAGGCGATGATCTGTCCGCAAGCCTGGATGAATCAACAAGCGGGGGCGCCGTATTCCAATCCCTCCACCTACGGAGCTAACCGCGACTTGGAACCCTGGCTGCCGCAGAGCCAGTTGTCTATTAACAGTTATTTTCCCATGCCGATCCGGATGGTGGACCCCGCTTCAACCTGCCTGTTGGCCGATGGCAATTTTCAGATTCAGAACGGTAGTGTGGGTTATTGGTTTGCTTATGTGGCAACGGATTCGGGCAATTATCCGTTGCGTCCGCCGGGCTGGGTGGAATCCACCACCACCACCGGCCCCGGTGAAGGCGTTTTTACCGCCGGTGAAACTACCGGTTCGGTGCATCCAGGCGGAGATAATGTGCTTTTCGCCGATTTCCATGCGGCAACTTTGCCGGCCGCATCCATACCCACCGTGTCCATTCCGCACGATGGCCCGCCCTGGGGCACAACCAGTGCCCAGGCTGTGATGTTCTGGACCGGCCAATAGCATCGCGCTTGGCCCTGATCGTTAAACCTTTTTGGTAGCATTTGACGCTTGTAGTATCCGTAGCTATTGTACAATGGATTTGGTCGGCAAAGGAAAAAAATAAATGGTTGACGGTTCCCCCAGTGCCGTTCTCTCCACCGAAAAGGATTCCGCAGGCTCTCACTGCTCTACCGCGATGGTTCCTGAAGAGTTCACGCAGGATTCCAAATATCGCCTCGGAACACTGCATTATACGGTGCGGCAACTGGTCTTTTTGTTTATCTGGCTGCTGTTTGGAAATTTCTGTTTTATATTTTTTGAACAGATCTTTGGCCGGATGATGCCGCTGTACTTAAAGCAGCTTCACGCGGATAACACCGTTATCGGCCTGCTTACCGGCAGCATCGCGGGGCTGGTCAACGTCCTTTTCTTGCCGAATATCAGCATGGCCACGGACCGTTTCCGCAGCCGCCTGGGCAGACGGATACCCTTTTTGCTCTGGTCAACACCCTGCACGGTGCTGTCTTTGATGCTGATCGGCTACGGACCGGAAATCAGCCGGTGGCTGCACACCACGGTTCCCATCCTGCGGGTGTTTTCCCTGGGTGCGATGACCCTGGTATTGCTGGGATTATTCACCGTAAGCTGGCATTTTTTTAACATGGTGCTGGTGAACCTGTTTAATTTTCTGGTGCGCGATGTGGTGCCGCAGCCGCTCATCGCCCGGTATGTATCTCTGGGAACCGTTATCAATATTACCGCATCGATGCTGTTCACCTGGTTCATCTTTCCGCATATTCTCATCAATCGAAAAATTATCTGTGTGGTGGTCGGGCTGATTTATCTCACCGCCTTCATGCTGATGTGCTGGCAGGTGAAGGAGGGAAAATACCCGCCGCCGGAACCACGGCCCGCGGGCGGTTTTTTTGCCAATTACCTCAAGTCCTTTTTCACCTATTTCCGGGAATGTTTGTCGGTGCCGATTTACCGCAATTTTGTGATTGTCTATGCCCTGATGGTGGCCGCCGGAAGCACGGCCCCGTTTTCGCTGCTGTTTTTAAAAAAGACCATTCACCTTTCCATGACCGACATGGGCCGGGTGTTTACGCTGGGGTCGCTGCTTTCGGCGCTGGTGGTGTATCCGCTGGGATACTTGTGCAACCGGATGCATGCGATCCGGCTGATGCTTTTGGCGCTGGTCTGCATGACCGCGGGGACATTGCTGTCTTATTTTTTTATTAACGGACTGCACTCCTGGATACTCTTTACCGTCATTACCATCGCCCCGGGCACCGCCTGGGGGCTTTCGATAAACACCTTCATGCTCAAGGTTTTTCCCGCGGAAAAGTTCGGCCAGTTTTTTTCCAGCATCAACGTGCTGGGGTTTGGCAGTATTTTCATCAGCAATTATCTGGTGGGCGTGTTCATGGATCTGGTGCACAGCAATTATCGCATGTCGTTTCTTATTACGTTTGTATGTTATGCCGCGATGATTCCCATGCTCTACATGGTCTACCGGCACTGGCGGCGTCACGGTGGACCGCATCACTACGTGCCGCCGCTGCCGCAAAAGCGGATGTAAAATGTATTCGTGTGTTTCAAGGAGTACCGCATGTTGACTTCTGACTGGACCGGACAAGGTGGCAGCCAACCGGGTTTTACGTGGTGGCGCAGATTGGCGGTTTACAGTACGTTGGTTGTGCTGGTTAACGCGATGCTGCCCGCCGCAGCCGGTGCCAAGCCCACGCGGTCGCTGGTGTTGGGGCATGGAATTGTGCTGTCCCTGAATCGCTTTGGAGCTATCGCGGCGGTCAAAATGAAAAAACATACCATTATCGAAAATGCTTTGATCAGCGGTGTAGCCTTGGCCCCGTCAACGGGACAACAAAAAGGCGGAAATTTGGGTTATTTTCAGGCATGGGGCGATGTGGGGGGCAATCACGCGGTCATCCGCCGGGAAAAACAACATGGCTATCACGTACAGGGACTGCTATTGCCGAAAGGGCAAGCCGGCTCGCACCGGATTGATTTCATTGTCCAATACAAAAATACCGCTCGGGGAAAGCTCAATGTGCGCGTGCATCTGCAATATCATGCCGCGATGACCTGGTCGCAATCGATGCGTTACGATTGTGATTTCCCTGTGCGCGAATTTGTGGGCGGCCATTGCATCATTGAAAAAGCCGACCACACCATCATCCGCGCTCGCATCGGTGCCCAACCGATGCATCTGCTCAACTGGGGAGACAGAGCTATCTGGCTGCAGAAACATAAAACTTGTTTGAAAATTACGCCGACGCACGGCAGTCAGTTACAACTGCTTGATGCGCGAGGCTGGCACGAACAAGTTTTAGTTGTTCGGATCATCGAAAAACAACCGTGGCGTGCCGGCCTGCAGAAGACCTTGGCCCACGCCAGGCAGGTTTTTGGAGCCAGCATTGACTTTCGTGCGACGCTCCCCGCAGTTCCAATCAAAAAGACCGGGATCAGCCATTCACACGCCGGCGACCGCCAGCAGCAGTAAGATCCCTGGTTCAGCCAGATCCGCAGAGCCGTGGAAACTCAGCATGATGAAGTCAAAGCTTTCACCGCTTAAGGAAGTTCCTGTTGACATTCGCGCGGTCCATCTGGATTTCAAGGGAATGCCGCCGACATTTTCGCGGCTGTTGCGGCTGCTGGATATATTCCGTGCGGCAGGCTTTAACGCCCTGCTGTTGGAATGGGAAGACGCTTTCCCCTGGACGGTGGAACCGGCTTTTCGCAGTCCGACCGCATTTACCCGCCAACAGGTGGCCGAATTTCATCAGAAGGCTCGCTCGCTGGGCTTTGAGCTGATTCCCCTGGTGCAAAGCATTGGCCATATGGAAACGCCGTTGCGATCAAAAAAATATGCCCATCTGCGGGAAGTGGCGGAAAATTCCGACGTGCTCAACGTGTTAGCACAGGGGGCGGGTGAACTGGTTCGGGCGATGATGGATGAGGTGCTCGCCGCCACGCCAGACTGCCGATTTTTTCATCTGGGCGGAGATGAAGCGATAACTTTCGGCGAGCACCCGGATACCCGGGCGTTTATTCAGGCGCACGGCCAGGCCGCCCTGTATCGTCACCACATTGAACCCTTATGCGATCATTTGCTGGCCCATGGAGTGCGGCCGATCCTGTGGCATGACATGATGCTCACATGGTCCAGGGCTGACTTGACAGCGCTGGGAGCCAAGGCGGATTTGTGTATTTGGGCTTATCAGAGGGCGGCGGATATTCCCTGGCAATTTTCGATGCCCGCCGATGTGGAAGGTGATCTGCCGCTGATTTTTGGTGGGGGACAAGTGGTGCATGGCGGGACATTTAAAAAATTTCTGGCCAGCGGCATGAAACTATGGGGTGCCGGAGCGTACAAGCTCAGCGAAGGCCGGGATAATGCAGACCTGCCGGTGTTTTCCAAGCGTACGCTCAATGCCCTCGATTGGCTGGCCTGCAGCCGGGCGTTTCCTCTGCAAGGGCTGATTGCCACCGGCTGGAGCCGCAACTGCACGGACAATGTACAGTACGTGCCAATTGATGCGGCGTTGGACACCCTCATGGCCTGCGGGTGTATCTGGACAACACCGGGAGAAGCGCATTGCACGCGGGAAGCATGCCTGATCCGGCTGGAAGAGCTTGGCGAGCGCCGGTTGTATGACGAGGTGGCCGATCTGATGCAACGTCTGACGCAAAGGCGGGTTGGTGGTTGGAGCGTAGTGGTTCGTCTGCGCGAACTTCTGGCATTGGCGGAAAATGAACCCTGCCGCCGCGTGGGAGGCTGGGCGGATCGACATTTGGCATGGCTGAAAGACCATTGCGATAAAGGCGAGGAATTGATGGCGCAAGCCCTTACGGTTTTTGCTCCGTTGGTGGAACCAATATGGGTGAAGCATTATTTTCAGGAGCGATTGGGAGCGCTGCGGACGGAATTCGCGGATTTACAGGTCCGAGTGGAAACGCGAAAAAAAATTGAGTGATAAGGTTGCCAGACAGGTGAACTTCCCAGTTCTGTCTGTTTCTATTGGCCGATGGCGTGGCCTGTTATCCATTCTTCGCTGGTGAATCCGTAAAGAGGTGACGGTAGAACCTCGCACTGCCGCCGCGGTCCTTGAAGAGCCGCCACCAGATGGCGCGCTGGGCGGCGGAGAAGTGCGTAATTCGCCCTGCCGATCCAAGCGGTTCGTGGGCGGTTACCAGATCAATTTCCCGTTGAAGCTGCCGTGTTTGTGCAGGAGACCACCGGTCAATAAACGCCGGCCATTGCCGCGGTATCCATGTTGGACTCACCGCGCGGGCCGCGGCATCGAACCGGGCACAGCCCAGCCGGCGAAAGGACCCGCGGACAATCGTGCCGGGAATGCCCCAACGCCGTTCCTAGGTTATCGCAAGCCGACGCAACTTCCGCAAGCGTGCGGTGACTGCCGGATTGGCAGTGTTGGCCAGATTACGGGTTTCGTGAGGATCCCGGCGAATATCAAACAACTCTTCCTCCCCGGTTCCAAACCAGTAAATATATTTCCACTCATGATTTCGAACCATAATCCAACGCGGATTGTCCGTGGTAAGATCGCCCCACTGGGCATACTGGTGTGTGCGGTCCCTGGGGGAATTCAAGGACAGCAGGGAAGCCCCGGGAAACCCACAGGACAAGCCGTGGCGCTGTGCAATCACGCGAATGTCGATGCCGGCCGCATCGAGCAGCGTCGGTAGAATATCGTTCAGATCCGCAAACTGCCGTTGGATGATTCCGGCGGAAATACGTCCCGGCCAACGCAGCACCATGGGCACGCGCACGGAGGCTTCATACGGCAGTTCCTTGGTCCATAAACCCAGGTCTCCCGCCATTTCCCCATGATCGCTGGTAAAGATGACCAACGTTTTTGGGGCTAAACCCAGATATTCGAGATGGGCTAAAAGTTGGCCAATGGCGTGATCAGCCTGGGTAATGGCGGCAAAGTACAGTTCGCGAAAACGTCGGAATTCCGGGGCTTCGGAGCCGGATAAGCCGGCGACCGCTGGTAAAGGCCTATTCCGGTAAAGATCAGCGTATGCATCCGAGACATTTGCCGGCGGGTGTGGCGCTATCCAACTGGCCCAGAGAAACCACGGGCGATTCCGATTGACCTCGATAAACCTGCAGCTTTCCCGGGCGACCCACGCAGAGCCATGATGCGACGCATCCAGCAGGCTGCGTTGCGGCAACTGATAGCCCAAGTGTCTTACGCCATGAATATGCAGCAAATGACCCAGACCCGCGTCGCGCAGGTAGGCCAGATATTCGTCATCGTCAATATGGCCGGGAATTTCTTCCATTAAGGGACCGCGCAAAAATAAATTCGTGTTTTACGGCGCAGAAATTTTGGCCGCCAGCGAGGCGTGAGTGAGGCGCATACCCCGGCAGTGGGTCTGAAA
>JAJZNX010000101.1 GCA_021852275.1 Planctomycetota bacterium
ATGCGCTGGATAGTCTTCAAGGTTTGCTCAAAAGCCTCGGTAAATTTTCGCTGTTCCTGATCCTGCCATACGCTTTCCAATCCACGCAGGCGCGCCTGCAAACTTCCCACCAGGCCCTGCAGATCATTGTTGAAACGATTGAGATCCTGTGCAAAACGCCTTAGTTCCACGGGATCCACATTTGCTTTTGCCATAAGCCAACTCCTTACACTATCACTATAGTGTAACTGCAACCTGCTTTCCAATGCCCCACACAAACAATCAGCGCGCCGCTTTCACAGTGCATTAGCCGTGCAGTGCGTTCTCACGTAGCCCATGCCCGCTTGACCTGGCTGCCGCACACCGGCTATGCTGCCACACCAATAATAAGGGGCCGCGCATTCACCGGAATATAGTTGCTACACCAGCGTTAATCCCATCGGGCTGCTGGAGACGGTTACTACAAGGAGGTGGACCTTGCGATTGCTGAGTATGCTTATCGGCGTGTTGCTGGCCACGTTGGCCACCACCACTGCGAAAGCCTCAACTCCCAAGGCCCAGGCCCAATCTCTTGATTCACAGGCCATAGCCCTGCTCCAAACCCGTCATGATGACACTGCCGCCGTCAAAATTCGCATGGCCTGTCGGCTGGATCCGTTCTGGTCTGAAAGCTGGGGATTGCGGGCCGTGCTGGCCTTTCGCCAGCATCGATTGGCCACCTCTTACAAATATCTGCTTAAGGCCATCGCCCTTAGGCCCCACGACCCGGCAGAATTAAACAACCTGGCGGTCCTGGCTCAGGCCCAGAATCACCCCTTGCATGCCTGCACGTATTACCTGAAAGCACTTGCCGCCCACCCGGGCGGTCATCAACTCTATGACAATATCTGCTCGCAACTCAATCGCATGGTAACCCATCGGTCACTTTGCTTTCGCACCCTGCAGGCAGCCTATGTCGTTACCGGGCCGGCCCTGCGAAAGCGCATGGCCGCCAAAGGCCTCATCCGCTATGGTGCCACCTGGGTCACCAACACCCAACAGCAATTCGTGCATAAGATAACCCGCCGGTTTCTCAATTTCGAAAACTCCCTGGTGGCACAATACCTGGCCGATCTGAAAAAACTTCACCACATCAACACGCAAGGCCGCACCAACGAACAACGCATTGCCGCCCTTGTTCATCTGAGCAATTCCAACGCCTGGAATAATCCGGTCAATGTAGAACACCAGCAACTCTTCGCCGCCCAGATCAAGCGAAATCAACTGCTGGCCGCGCGGGCCGCTGTACTCCGCCATCTGGCCAAAGTGCGACGGCGTATCCGCAGTCTTTTACACACCCCGGTCGGTCGCATTTTTTGCGCCCCGTTGAAAATGATCCTGCCAGATCCCGCATCCTCCACCGAAACACCACAGTATAATTTTCCGGCTTCCTTGAAACACGTGGACTCTTCTCCCGTGGCCGCTTATTCCCTCATCATGCTGGCCGATCACCAGATCATCGCCCAGATTAAACACCAGATACACTCCGACCGAACACTGGGAGATAAAAAAGACCTGGCCCAACAGACCAGATCATTGCAAATCGCCAAAGCTCAGTTAAAAGCGGACATCATCAATGCCCGCGGTCCGGAAGTTCACTTTCTGGGAGCTGCCGACCATGCCGTCACAATCGTCTATATCGTAGATCACGAAGGCTGCCTGCTTCACAGTTTCGGATTCCTCCGCCGCCAACTGCAAGATTCCATCAATCAACTTGACCCAACGCAGCAATTTGCCGTCATCGTCTTCTGCCGCCATTACCATTTTGCAGGCCCGCGCCGGCTTGTTAAGGCCACCTCCCGAAATAAACGGCGGTGCCTGCAACTGCTCCGCGGCGTAAGACCCCTGGCCTCGCCGAGTCATCACTTGCAGTCTTTCACACATCCTTTCAAAGCCGCTCTTCGCCTGCATCCGCAAACCATTTTTTTCCTCACCGGTTCCGGCTGTGGCCCCCAATTGGCCAACGATGTTCAGCAACTTAATAAACAGATTCAAGCCCATATTTTTACGTACGCACTTATGCCTCCCGGCAACAAAGATGCTTCCACCATCCAGATGATCGCCCAAGATAATAACGGCCAGTATCGCAATCTGGTGCCGGATGATATTGGAAATTAAATCTCCGCCTGCTCCGGCCATCCGCATCAGAGCTTGTCCGCCACCCTTAAACCGACTATCCTGCCTTGCCGCAGAAGCCTTTCGCCTCCAACGCCAGGCCTGCGTATTAAAATGATGAAGCCCGGCTAAAAGCTGCTAAAATTATGGAGTTTTGCCCATTTTAATTCTTGCCTACTACATTCAAACTCTTAGTCCTTTTATCTGGCAATGGGGCCATTCCGACTTTGGCATTCGCTGGTACGGTACCGCATACCTGACCGGTTTTATCATGGCCTATTTTATCCTCAAAAAACTTATCAAAGACCACCAACTGCATTTACCGCCCGCTAAATTGCCGGATTTTGTCTTGTTCGTCGCTATTTTCGGCGTGGTCATCGGGGGCCGACTCGGAGAGGCCGCCCTCTATCGCCCCGGCATGTTCACCACCTTTACGCACCACTTTCCCTATTGGAGCCTGCTGATGGTGCAGGATGGGGGAATGTCCGCCCATGGCGGCATCATCGGCGTCTTTGTGGCCACCTTTATTTTCGCCCGCCGTCACAAGTGCAGTTTCCTCAACCTCATCGACGCCGGTGCCATGGTTGCCCCTATCGGCATCGGTTTTGGACGGCTGGCCAATTTCATCAATGGCGAACTCTATGGCCATGTCTGGCATTCCCGCCTGGCGGTGCAGTTTCCCACAGAACTGATCTATCAATCCCAACCGCTTGATGCACGTATCCGTTACCTTGCCGGCAAAATTAGAACCGTTCACCCCCATCTTGCCCAGTTTATGGATCACAATCCTGTCGCGGGAATGGTAACCTTCCTAACCCGCCACCTTCAGGCCCACCATCCCAATCTTGTGCCGGCCCTGACCCAACATCCCCAGGCGGAAATTGTACGCCTCACACACACCGGCAAGTATCCGTTTCTACAACACCAACTGCAACAAGTTCCGGATTTTCTCCGGCAAATACAACTCAACGTCAACGTCCGCCACCTGTGGCAAACCCTGCATCCAAATTTCCATGGCCCGTTGCCCTTTACCGCCCGCCTCCAGATCATTACTCTGGCCCGTCAGGGCAATGCCATGGTCATCAACCACCTCCGCCATATTCTCGAACCACGTATTCCATCTCAGCTCATTGAAGCTTTTTTTGAAGGCCTGGTGCTTTTCCTCATCTGCTGGTTTATCGGCCGCAACTGGCGCAAGGCCGGCATGGCCAGCGGCGCGTTTGCCGTCTTCTATCCCATCATGCGCATCATTGGGGAACAATTCCGCCAGGGCGATCAACCCAAGCTCATCTTCGGACATTGGATCAGCCTGGGAGTTTTATACAGCGTGCCCATGCTGATCGTCGGCCTGATTTACTGGATCTATCTCATCCGCCGACCCGTCACGCCGCCTGCCGCCCCCCTGACTGCGGCTCGCTGAATGCTGATCGCTCATCGCAGCTCGCGACTCCTTACCGGAACCCCTGCTCCCCCGGTTTATGCAATGTCGGCCCGCGGGCGGTTATCTTTTCCGGCGCTTTTTCTATTGGAATGTTCGGACAGGAATCTATCCAGCGACCGCCGCCGGGAGCCGCCCAGCGAACCGCATTGGCCAATACCCGCTGCACCTGCGGGTTGTGATACGTGGGGTACATCTCGTGCCCCGGCCGAAAATAGAAAATCTTTCCGTTACCACGGTGAAAAGTGCATCCGCTGCGAAATACTTCCCCACCCTGAAACCACGAAACAAAAATCGTTTCATCCGGATCGGCAATACCAAATGGCTCCCCATACATTTCCTCATTTTCCAGTTCAAAATACCGGTCCAGGCCCTGAACAATCGGATGGCCGGGGTTGCACACCCAAAGCCGCTCTTTTTCACCAGCCTCTCGCCAGGTCAGACTGCAGGTGGTACCCATCAGACGTTTGAAAATCCTGGAATAATGTCCGGAATGCAGCACCACCAGCCCCATCCCTTCCAGTACGCGTTTGTGGACACGGGCCACAATTTCATCCTGTACCTGATCATGGGCGGCATGCCCCCACCAGATCAGCACATCCGTTTTGGCCAGTACGGCCGGCGTAAGACCATGTTCCGGTTCGTCCAGCGTGGCGGTGCCAACGGTTACCCCGCCGGCCTTGCGCAGCGACTCCGCAATGGTTACATGCATTCCCTGTGGATAAATTTCCTTAACTTTGGGATTCGTTTTTTCGTGCCTGAATTCATTCCAGACCGTAATGTGAATGGGTGCTGCCATCATGAAAGCTCCAATGAACCGTAAATCGTGCGCCGACGACTATCCTTCTCATTATACGTTTGCCATCTCGATTGCAACAATATTCACACCGTCGGACATCAAAACTCATCTTCTTAGCGTCCTTGACCTGGCTCAACCGGCGACTTATAGTTGTTCCTGGCAAAAGTTTACTTCGAGTGCGGCGATCGCGGCGGTGCAGTGGAGTCAATAACAATCAGTCCTTACGGCAGTTGTTCAGCTTGAACCTAATTTTCAGGAGTATCTCATGGGATTAACCAGACAAGTTATTTCAACGCTTACCAATGAAGGTGTTGATGTGATGGGGCCAAGCACGCTTGCCTACCACTACCCGGATCAAAACATTGTCTCGGGCAGCCTTCTCACAGTGGAAGCCAATCACTTCGGCGTTCTGAAGTCACGTGGTGCCGTATTGGATGTATATGATACCGGTCAATTCCCCATTCAAACTCCCGATAAACCTATTCTGGGAAGCTTTGTTCCGGCGTTCTTTGGCGGACAATCGCCTTGGCAATATGAGGTACTCTACATCAATCGGGCCAAGCTGCTCGTGCGCAACACGGGCGTTGCCACCTCCGCTGAAATGGCCGAAATGGCCTATCAGGTCGAATATTATGTGCATGTAGATACCAAAGATGGTGCTCTAAAACTCGTCACTCACATGCCCTTCACCAAGCATTTTATCCTGACCGACGAGGTTGCCGGGTACGCTGGTCCGGTGGTAGAACAAGCCATCAACCAGGTGGTACAGGTTACGCCGATGGAGCGGGTCAATGAAAAAATTCACGACATTGTCGAACTGGTAAAAGGACACCTTGGTGAGTTCCTGGGAGTTTATGGCATAACACTCAACGACGCCAAAGTGCTTATTCTGCCCAAGGACGAACGCATGCGGGAGTTGATTTCTCTGCGTGCATTTGGTCTTTCCGAACTTGATGCCGTTCGGTACTACCTGGCACTTAAAATGGCCGAAAAAGGCTTGGTTTCGGCACCTAATGCCGCGGTCGGGCAGCCATACGTTATCGGCGGTGCCACCCTGGGAACTTTTCCTGTGCCTGCGGTAACTTCCCCTGCCGCCACTTCAACAGCTTAATTTGCCGTTGAAACGCTGCTATCCACAGCGGGAATCAATTTCTCACCCGACGTGGCCAGGTGTCATGGCGTATCAACAGCAGGGACCGGCCGCAACCGGCTTGTTTGGAGATTATAGTGGACATCAAAAACGCCCCCAACCCCATCGAATCTGTCGGCCCGATCAAGGCCACACTCTCCAACCTGTTTTACGGCTGGGGTTACAATTTCTATCGCAAGGAAAATCAGTTACGGTCCGACGACTTGCTGATCCGCGGTAAAGTCAGCGACCTGTTGGGAGAAACTCGCTCTCATCTGCTAACCCTGGAGACTGCTTTCCGTAAAGATCGCCTGCCGCCCCCAAGCCGGGAGCATCCATTTCCCGATTCGGCGGCACTTCACACGGTTCAGTCCTTGCAGTCCCTGGTCAAAGACATAGAGCAGGTCGAAGTTAGAATTCGCACCGCCGCGGTACCGGAGATGGACCGCGTGAATCAGAGGCATCGCATCGAACGAGGCACGCTGGAAAATCTTGCCGCAATTGATCTTGAACTTGTAAATGCCGTCTTGACCTTTCAGCGGTCGGTATTGAGCCTCTCCGATGGTCCGGCAGCCGTATCCGCTGGCCCCCAATTACTTCAACGTTTGGCAATTGATGCCATCTGGCAGCGTCGCCAAACTATTGTTTCTTCCCTGGCTTGATGGGCCTTCCGCAAAGCCAGGATTTTACCACCGCTGATCGCCGAGCACTGTAAGCCATCCCCCCGTTGTCCTCCTGTTCCAATGCTCAACTTTTCCGCTGCGAGCTGTCCAGGTCCCATTTTTGACTCCACTTGAACTTATATTTTTCGCACACCTTGACATTGCTATAACTGCGTAGTGCCTCAATCAGATTGCATCTTAGCTCGACTTTTGCCGTTTTTGGTGGAGCCGAAATGCCTGATTTCACAGGCCTTTGAAGGTGGCCTGGAGTTTTTGCACACCCGTATAAAACACGGGGTGTGCAAAAACTCGCCCCGCAATCGCGAATTCCAAAGGATTCGACCATTTACACTCCTGAAAAATGGCAAAAGTCGAGCTTAGGAACCGGGCAGAAATAACTTCGCACTTTCCGGCTGGCCCTTGAAAAGAAGCGATCAGCAGTCAGCATTCAGCGATCATCAGCCAGCGGTCAGCGATCAGGGAAAGCGACGGGGATTAAACACGAAGGCGCGAAGACACGAAGAATTGCCAGAAGAAGGCGTAATGGATGATACGTATTAAGTGAGGAGACAGAAGACAGGAGTCAGGAGACAGGAGACAGGGCGCGGCCACCAGGGTGGCCGGCGTAGCGCCTGTTGGCAATAGCCAGCGGTGGGCCGCTTGTATTCGTCGTGGTTGGAGGGAGGAATAGCTGGAAAATGCGACCTGGGACGTTTAGAAATCGGCGGTTAAATCGATGATCGAGTGGATTGTTAATGTTCGCCGTGGTGATGGGGACATCACCGGCTACGATGGCGCAGGATATGAATTTATTGTTGCGCGGCGCTGGAGCAGGACTTTTCATTGTAAGGCACAGGAGGTAAACTGCGGCGAGTATGGTCGGCGTACGTTTTTAAGGAGCTTGTTACATTGACCTCACTCAATAAAACACGAATCGGCATCATCGGCTGCGGTAATATCAGCGGCGTTTATTTTCAGGCAGGTAAGCGCTTTGAAAATCTGGAGGTGGTTGCCTGCAGCGATCTGGATATTTCCCGGGCCAAAGCCCGGGCGGCTGAATTCGAAGTTAAAATTGCATGCAGCCCGCAGGAGATACTTAAGCTGCCGGAAGTGGACCTGATCGTGAACTTAACCATTCCCAAAGCCCATGCCGAAATCGCCATAGCGGCGCTGGAACACGGCAAGCACACATACAGCGAAAAGCCTTTCGGCGTGAACAAGGCCGAAGGGCAGGCCATACTTAACGCGGCGAAAGCCCGGAACTTGCGGGTGGGCTGTGCGCCGGATACTTTTTTAGGCGGCGGCATTCAAACCTGCCGGAAGATTATTGATGATGGGTGGATCGGGAAGCCCATTGCCGCGACCGCCCACATGGCGTGCCACGGGCATGAAACCTGGCATCCGGATCCGGCTTTTTATTACCAGCCCGGTGGCGGGCCTATGTTTGATATGGGGCCATATTATCTTACGGCCCTGATTAACCTGATCGGCCCGGTGCGACAAGTTTGCGGGTTTGCCCGAGCCGCATTTGGCCAGCGGCACATCACCAGCAAGCCCAAATTCGGCACGATGATTGAGGTCAACACCCCCACACACGTAGCCGGAGTCATGGATTTCTGCAGTGGCGCCATCGGCACCATTGTGACATCCTTTGATGTCTGGCATCACCAGTTGCCTATCATTGAAATTTATGGAACTACGGGAACATTGCAGGTGCCGGACCCCAACGGCTTTGGCGGAGTCATTCGCGTACGGCGTATGGGCGCGGCGGATTGGTCCACGGTACCGCTGGCTTATGGTTATCAGGAAAATTCACGAGGTTTGGGCGTGGCGGATATGGCTGCGGCCATCAAGGCCAATCGGCCGCACCGGGCCAGCGGCGAACTGGCATTTCATGTATTGGAGCTGATGCAGGGCTTTCTGGATGCCTCCAGAGAACAGGCTTACGTGCAGATATCAACACAGCCGGAGAGGCCCGCGGCGCTGTCGCTGAACCTCGTGGATGGCAAGATTGACTGATCGCCGGCAGGGGCTGCGAAAAAAAATAACTTCGCACTTTCGGCCGGTTCTTTTCAGCGGTCAGCTTTCAGCGGTGGCTGGCGGCGGAGTTGTGGTGTCCGTCCCACGAACCCCGTCTTCCAAAGATGAAAGGAACATGAGAATCTGTAGCCATCGCAAATGAAAGGAGAAAAGCGATGGCGAAAGAAGATGTTGGAAAGATTTGTTCACCCCTGCGG
>JAJZNX010000161.1 GCA_021852275.1 Planctomycetota bacterium
CATCGGTTGGCCGGTCGGACATTCCATCAGCCCGGCTATTCATAACGCTGGTTTTGCGGCCGTTGATTTTGACGGCGTCTATGTGCCGTTGGCTGTCGAACCGGAGTATGATAAATTTTGCAGCGCTCTGGATGCGATTCGGCGATGTCCCGGTCTGAATCCAGGTGGGGTAAGCGTGACCATTCCCCATAAACATCATGCCATGCGTTACGTGTTGGAGCACGGCGGCACGGTGGAAGATATAGCCAACCATATCCAGGCAGTCAATACAATTTTGTTGGCCCCGGATGGGACGATGACCGGTTTGAATACTGATTATGCCGGGGCACTCAATGCCCTTACCGGGGCCATGAGGGTGGATCGGCGGAGTCTCAACGGCAAACGAGCGGCGGTCCTTGGTGCGGGCGGCGCGGCGCGAGCTATTGTGGCGGGGCTGGCGGCATGGGGAGTCCAGGTCACTATTTTTAATCGTGGGCTGGAAAAGGCCTCCACGCTGGCGAGGGACTTTGCCGGCCGCACCGGCATGGTTGATGCCGCGCCGATGGAACGCCTCCGCGAGCGAGTCTATGATATTTATATCAATTGCACGCCGGTGGGAATGAGTCCCAACACGGAAGGCTGTCCGGTGCCCGAAGATATGCCTTGGAACAGCCGAACTGTTGTGTTTGACACCGTTTACAACCCGCATGAGACCAAAATGCTTCAACTCGCCCGGGCCAAAGGGGCTATGGTGGTGCATGGCGTGGAGATGTTGATTCAACAGGCCCTGCTGCAATTCACGGGTTTTACCAGCCAGCCCGCCCCGGAGGCGGTAATGAGGCAAGCGGCGCGGACAGCGTTGGGGCAGGGATAGTGTCAGAGGGTTAAGAGGCACGAAGGAAGAGGCCGCAGGAAAAGATGGTCGCGGTGGTCGGCACGCCGTTGACGATTTTTAGCGCTGGTGGTAAAAGCTGCTGTTTAATGGATTATTGGAGAATTCAATGCAGGCGGGTATTCAACAGCGTGAACATGTCCGAACCAGAGTTTTGTCTTCGGCTAAAGATGTCAGTTGCGCCGTAGCTTCGGAAATTGCGGATCTCATCCGTCAGCGAGCTAGAGAAAATCGTTCCTGCGTGCTCGGATTGGCTACGGGTTCCACCCCGGTTTCCGTTTACGCGGAATTGGTTCGCATGCATCAACAAGAAGGTTTAAGCTTCAAAAATGTGACGACCTTCAATCTGGACGAATACTATCCTATGCAACCGACGGAATTGCAGAGTTACCGTCGCTTCATGCAGGAACACCTCTTCAATCATATCGACATCCCGAAATCGCAAGTACATATTCCGGATGGCACCCTTTCGCTGGAAAAAGTGGCCGGCTATTGCGAAGCCTACGAAAAGGCGATTGCGGATGCCGGTGGCCTGGATATGCAATTGCTGGGTATCGGCCGCACCGGACATATTGGCTTCAACGAGCCTGGTTCCGGCCGAGAGAGCCGCACCCGGTTAATCACCTTGGATCGTGTTACCCGCCAGGATGCGGCATCCGATTTTTTTGGAGAGGAGTACGTTCCTCGGCGGGCGATTACCATGGGGGTGGGTACTATTCTGGCCGCTCGACGCGTGGTTCTGGTGGCTTTTGGCGAGGGCAAAGCGCAAATTGTTGCCGAGGCAATCGAAGGACCGGTAACGGACACAGTGGCGGCCAGCTTTCTGCAAGAGCACCCGAATGCTGAAATTATGCTCGATGAGGCGGCTGCCAGTCGATTGACGCGGCGCGTAGCTCCGTGGCTGGTCGGGCCTGTAAAGTGGGACAAGACGTTAATTCGCAAGGCCGTGATCTGGCTGGCGCAGCAATCTAAAAAAGCTATCTTGAAGCTGACCGATGAAGATTACAACATCGGAGGTCTGCAAGATTTGCTCGCGGAACATGGGCACGCCTATACCTTGAATATCGAGGTATTTCGCGGTCTCACCGAAACGATCACGGGGTGGCCCGGTGGCAAGCCGCACGATCGCAAGCGACCAGGCGATATTGACCGACCTACCGATGCTTTATTCCCAAAACGGGTGCTGATTTTTTCACCGCATCCGGATGATGATGTCATTTCCATGGGCGGTACGCTGATTCGCCTGGTGGATCAGGGGCATGATGTGCATGTGGCGTACCAAACCTCCGGCAACATTGCCGTTTTTGACGCCGATGCTATTCGATTTACCGACTTTGCTGTGGATTTTATGCATTTGTTCAAGTTTTACGGTGCCGAAGCTACAGAAGTGGAGCAACATATTCGGCGGAGTTTGGAATCCAAAAAGCCGGGGCATATTGATTCCGCGCAGGTGCAGCAGATCAAGGCCATGATTCGGCGTGGAGAAGCCCGGTCGGCGGGGCAGGTGTGCGGCGTTAAACGGGATAACCTTCACTTTCTGGACATGCCATTTTATGAAACCGGCACGATCCGCAAAAAAGGCTTAAGTGACGCCGATGTCAAAATTATTGTGGAGATTCTGGAGAGGCTCAAGCCGCACCAGATATATGCCGCGGGGGATCTTTCCGACCCGCACGGAACGCATCGCGTATGTCTGGCTGCGATTATGCAGGCGCTGGAACACGTAAAATCGCAGAGCTGGTTCAAGCAGAGCGAGGTATGGCTGTACCGTGGAGCCTGGCAGGAATGGGAACCTGAACGTATTGACATGGCCGTGCCGCTTTCACCGCAAGAGTTGATGCGCAAACGTAACGCAATTTTCCGCCATCAGTCACAAAAAGATAAGGCGATGTTTCCGGGCACAGACCAGCGTGAATTCTGGCAGCGCAGTGAATCACGTAATCGCGCCACGGCGGAAATCTACAATGCCCTGGGTCTGGCGGAATATGAAGCCATGGAAGGTTTTGTACGGGCGTAGGCAATACGGTCATGGTGCCGGCGGGCCTAACCAAGTTGATCACAGGCGGGCATTTGCCGGTGGGGGGCGAGGTTATACCGCTTGGAATTTTCTGGCCACCAACGGGTGTTTTTCCACACGAACGATGATCGGCTTAGTGTCGAGAGCGGCACAGAAGTCGATATCGTCTTCAAAGCCATTTTCAATCAGGTTGATGCCACCCTGCCCCAAGCGTAGAGCCGCCCCCAGCCGACCGCGCGTGGCCGAAAAGGCGTTGTAAGCCAGCCATGCCGTATCCGTAAAGGGCAGGTCCACGCGATAGCTGCCGGCGAAAAGGCTCCAGAGAATCGCCCCGGCTCCGATGATATCTTCATGGGCAATGCGGCCATTGGTGCCGGCGGGAACAAAAATGGTATGGAGGCTATCGAGGTCCGGCATCAGGGCTTGCGCGGTAGCTGAAGCATTCAGGAGGCAGGCTAAAAAAAGAGTGTGGGCCTCTTGTGCCGCAATGGCCGCACGAGTACCGTTGGTGGTGCTAAGCAGAACTGTGGCTCCGCCAATACGATCGGTTCGGAACTCGGTTGGCGAATTGCCCAAATCAAAACCCGGAACCTTCACACATCCACGTTCGCCGGCGGTGACGACCGGCGGTGGGGCGGTGGTAACGGCCGCAGCCACTTGTTCGACCGTTGCAAGCAGCCGCACCTCTTTGGCACCATGAGCCAAGGCCGTGACCACGCTGGATGTGGCCCGCAACACATCGAGTACCACCACCTGTGATTGTGGCAAGAGCTTGGCCTCCAACATTTCCGGCAACATAACAACATCTATCATAAATTCTCCGAGGCTTTTTAGGTTTCCGCCGCCACCCGAATGGTGGATGATAATCGCTCGAAGCGATTTTGTCGGCTGCCGGTGCTGTGGGAACCAAGCTCGGATGATCGGATGCGGTGAGAGGCCCCAACTGGCGGCTGGCCAGTGGAACGCTTAAAATTGCCACCACTGCGAAACTGGCGTCGAATGAGGTTCTGGCCGCATGTTTCTATGGCTTGAGCAATTTGCTTTGTTGCTGGTGGTTTGCGTGTTCCCTTGGACGCGATGGGCCGGCGGCCTGAACCTGTCGGCGGGTGAATGCACGGGTGCGATGATCCTGGGGTTTGTGTCGCTGGTATTCTGCGGTTGGATGATTGGGCTAGGCATTTCGGCGAGGTTGTGCGTGGCCGAAGATCAAACCCGAATCTTAGCCCTGCGGGATCGGCTGCGCCGAGCTATGGCGATTTTACGGTGGGCGTCGATCGTTTGGCTGACGGTTGGCCTTTTTATTTTGGGATGGGGCAACCGGGTTGAGATCGGCTGGGGCCTTTGGGGAGCCGCATTGCCGCTCGCCCAGATCCTCTGGATGCTTGGGCCTGTGCTCACGTGGATTGGACTAGCGGCTACCACCTATTCGCTGGTGGTAAAATTCAGGCAAACCATCGGGGCGGGTGCCGGCCCCATTCAGGCGACGATCCATCCCATGCCGCCGCTGGGCCAATACCTATCGTGGTTTATACGTAACGGTCTTAACACCCTTGTGGTGGTCTTTTCCGTGATGACGGTGCAGTTGGAAACAATCCTCTGGGTGCAAAGGTCCGGGGGGTGGACCAAGGCCTGGCTTTTCCTGTACTTGCTACTGCCGGTGATCCTGTACGCTTTTTCCAGCTATCCAAGGATCTGGATTATGAATAGTGAAGCTATTGAGGAGAAAGGGCTCCGGCGCACGCTCAATTTTCTGGCATTGGATGCAGGGGTGCATCTACGACAGGTTCGGATATGGAAGACGCATTTCATGGTGGCTAACGCCTATCTGCTGGGACTGACTCGCTGGTCCCGTTTTATCTTAATTTCCGATGCGCTGCTGGAATCGCTTGACCGCGATGAGTTGCACGCCGTTTTTGCGCATGAATTGGGTCACGGTCGTCATCGCCACGCGACTTGGCTATTTGGCACTTTGTTTGCCGGTTCAATTCTTGGAGCGGGGCTTGCCGCATGGTGGGTGCGGCATTTTGCCCTAAGCGTTCAATGGTTCGTTCCTGTGCAGGTGATCTTTTTCGTGATATTTGTGGCGGCGGTTATGCCAGCGATGCGCCGTGTGTTTGAACATCAGGCGGATTGGTTTGCGGTGCTCGCCATGGCCCAGTGGCGCGGGACGCAGCGCTATACCGATGATGAATTTTCGCGGGAGGCCTTCGTCAGTCAAAGCGAGCTTTCAACCGGTCTGGCAGCGATCCGCAGCGCCTTATTGCGTGTCGCGCAAATTTCCAACCACCCTACGGATAAACGATCTTGGACGCATCCGAGTACCAACGTCCGAATCACTGCATGGGAGCGCCTGATTCAGCACCGTCAAGCCGTAAAGTTGATGGATGATCACGCCAAACGCTTATGCCGAGTCGTGGTGGGGGCCTTTATCATCGGACTTTTGCTGATGGTCTTTCAGTAGGGGAGGCGTCAGGTCTTCAGGCTTGTCTTCCTGCTTGGTGGTGGACGCCGGCGGGCGGCCTTTGCCTTGGGCGATGTATTGCTTTCGCCCGGCGGCATAAGCGTTTGCGTCTATGTCCGACAAAATGTCCCTTTTTATTTCATTAAATTTCAGGCCATTCTGGAAGTCTGTTTGGGGTTGCCTAGCCCCATCGACATTTTGTCTCCACCAAGGATCTGGCGTTTGGCAAAGGCGGCCATGGATTTGTTTGAGCATAGGCACGCACCATCCACACCCGGTGCCGGCCGAAAGGCAATCGGAAATCTGCGAAGGCGTACGCGGTCGTTCCACGCGGCAGAACGTTTCAATTTTCCGTAACGAAACGTGGAAACAAAAGCAAACTGTATCGTCCAATTTTAGAGCCATAAAGCCATTATAGCCGTTGTTGCCTGGCCCCCAAACAACCTGATCATCCTGATCGTTGCAGCTTTGCACAGCGTATAAGGCCCGATTGACCGCCTCTTGCTGGAGTGCTCGGTTTGGTCTTCTCAAATTGTGCAACAAACCCGGCGAAAACGGCCTGCGGGATGATGGACCGAATACCAGCCAAAAGCGCTTGGCGTTTTGCTTGGGGCTTCCAGACGGCAAACCAGGCGGACCTCGCCGAGCCCTGACAAGATGTTGAGCAACGCCAATGTTTAGAAGGGAAAAACGAACTGCGCCCGATAGGACTCGAACCTACGACCTGCGGTTTAGGAAACCGCCGCTCTATCCAACTGAGCTACGAGCGCTTGCGGGATTTTAAGCATAGCAGAATCCGCGGAGGCCGTCACTTGAAAAGAAGGTGAGACACCCGTGTGTATCTTCCAATAGACTAAAAATAAACATGCGGAGACTGTCGGGCTGCGAAAAGTCACATATTAATAACGTCCTATAATATACGTTATGTTAAATTGCGCCCAGGCCGCAATTGGGAACTGTAATGTTTCAGCCAACAGAACAGCCTTCCGGGCATTTACGCAAAGCTTTACCCTTCTAAGCCCTCAAATAACGCTGTGCTCAGGTAACGCTCGCCGGTGGAACACATAATGGTTACAATCACTCTGCCCTTCATTTCCGGCCTGGCAGCCACTTGAGCCGCCGCCCACATATTGGCTCCGGAACTGATACCGGCCAAGATTCCCTCTTCCGCAGCCAACCGCCGGGCCCAGGTAAAAGCATCCTCATTGGTGCATTGGATCACTTCATCGACAATGTCCATGTAAAGATTCTTGGGAATAAACCCCGCACCGGCACCCTGAATCTTGTGCGGGCCTGGCTTGATAGGCTGGCCGGCTTTCGTCTGCGTTATCACCGGGGAATTTGTTGGTTCTACAGCAATGGCCCGAAACTTTGGATTTCGCTTCTTAATCACCGTAGCCACGCCGGAAATTGTTCCTCCAGTGCCCACCGCAGAGACCAAGACATCCACCTTGCCATCGGTATCGCGCCAAATTTCCTCGGCGGTGGTTTTTTGGTGAATTTCAACGTTGGCTGGATTTTCAAATTGCCGGGCAATCAGAGCGTTTTTATCCTGTTCTGCCGCCTCCGAACAACGACGAATGGCCCCCGGCATTCCTTCCGCAGCCGGCGTTAAGACCAAGTTGGCACCCAGAATTCGCAATAACTTGCGCCGTTCAAGCGACATACTTTCCGGCATGAACAGCGTAAGTTTGTAGCCTTTGGCCGCACAGACAAATGCCAAGGCGATACCGGTGTTGCCGCTGGTAGCCTCCATGATGTGCGTTTGTTTGTTAATTTGGCCTGATTTTTCCGCGGCGGTAATCATCGCCACGCCGATGCGGTCCTTAACGCTGCCTAGAGGATTAAAAAACTCGCATTTAGCGTAGACCGTGGCCTGACCGGCAGGAATTAAACGATTGATTCGCACCAAGGGGGTGTTGCCCATTGTGGCGGTGATGTCTGGAAAAAGCCGACTCATTTTAATCTCCTTGTTAAAAGATGACTTTTGTAGAGTATAGCCGCCGGCGGTCTATGTCAATTTAATCCGTGGGTTTGCCCTGCCATTTCCATTGAGCATGAGGTGCCTTGCTTAAAGCCTTGGCCGCCTGGTGCAAACATTCCTGGCAGACGACGGCTTGGGGCCTAAGCGAATTAGCCCAACGAGGCAGTGCGGCGGAAATATTATGACGCAAGCATAAGGTGCAGTCGTATTTATCCTCGCCCATTACCACGGAGTTCAGCCCTTTTTTTACGCACTCCAGGCAGATGACTGATCCATGATGACCCTCGACCATGGCGGCCTGACCATCCCAATCGGTCCCGCAAAAATCGCAGGAAATAATAATGCCGTCCGCCGCATTGCGTTGCATAAGCACTCCGCCTGATCCTATTATGCCCCCCCCACTGCCCAACGCAGTCATCTTACTACCTAAGGGGTCGCTATCCAAATGGCTAACTGCGCCTGGCACAACTGGAATATCCACGCCGAGCCGGTAAACTATTGGGCTGTGCGCGGGGCTTTAACACAGGGCTGACGAGCGCGCTCGGCCAAACTGCGGAACCATACATGCTTTTAACCTTGCTCAGGTGCAAAATTCACGGGGCTATCGTCACGCAAGCCAATCGCGATTATGTTGGTAGTATTACCATAGATCGGGATCTTCTGACCCAAAGCGGCCTGCTGGCCAACGAGAAAGTCCTGGTAGTTGATATTAATAACGGCGTGCGTTTCGAGACCTACGTGATTGTCGGTGCCGCGGGGACCGGCATCATAGGCATCAACGGCGCGGCTGCTCACCTGGTGAAGCCGGGTGAAAAACTCATTATCATGGCGTTTGCCATGTTGACTCCGGAAGAGGCCGCGAGTCACGAAGCCAAGGTGTTGATCGTCGATGGATTCAATAAGGCGGTGAAAACTTTTTGTCTATCCGGCAACAATACATAATCGTGCGACGGCCGGGAGAAGTCGCAATGCCGAGAAAAAAAATGCGCCA
>JAJZNX010000012.1 GCA_021852275.1 Planctomycetota bacterium
GATAATGATATCGCGGACCATCGGATCATTTATCACGGTGGCCACGAGTATATCATTTGTAACAATGGTGCTCCATGGGCAGTGGTGGTACTGGAGAAGAAGGGCGATATCTTCGTTCCGGTGGCCGCGGTTGGCAATCTGGACGTTTGGAATTGCTCGCACGGCAATGATATTGTCTGGTGGGATAGCGACTTGGGCTATCATACTATCCCCAATTACCTGCCCGATTGTTTCAAGGGTCGACAGGGAGACAATTTTGCCTGGACGGATAAGAACGGTGACGGCCGCGTGGAGCCTGGCGAAATGTCGTGGCAAAAGACGGCAGGTCGGAGTCGGCCAAGAGCGGGGCAGATGCCGGAGTTGAATTGCGGATGGGGTGCTGGGATTGCCCCCGATGGAAATTTATTTTTCATAGCCAGTGGCGGGATCTACAGTGTACCGTTGATCCACTGGACCAAAAGTGGAGCTCCGGTCTACAACCTTAAGGCTGCGCACCGTATCATCCGCGAACAGCACTCCGTGAGCGGCCTGTACGTGAACAGCCAGAACCGGTTGTTTGTGGCCATGAGTTATGAGTGGAATCGCGGCGAGAAAAACGCCCTCTCGTGCTACACCACAGACGGGCGGCTGCTTTGGAATGTGGCGATGACACCTCCGTGTACGTCCAACCGCACACCGGCTTTTCGCGCCGATGACGTTAATGCCAGCAGCACTATCGGTGAATTCGATTTCCCGGGTGCGGGCCATCTGGGCCATGTCATCGGTACTTGGAGCTGGCACGGCAACGAGCGTCCGTATCTGCTCACATCGGATGGCATGTACATCGGCACACCCTTACCCGATAAGACCATGGTTGGTCCCGCCGCAGTTTGGGGTGAATCGTACATGTACTATTTCCAGGCACCGGATGGCGCGCCATACCTGGTCGATGGCGGTGCCGATGGTGACCACATTTTGCAAATTCATGGCTTGCAGCAAGCCCGGGAATTCTCGCAGCCTCTGGTCATTACCTCTACAGAAGCGATGGCGGCTAAGAACGCTGTCAATCAACCAGCGGCTGCGCCACATCCGCCTGAACCGGTGATCCGTGTGGCTTGGCCCCGGCATGTTCCGCTGATGAATGGTACCCTTGCCGGTTGGAACATGAACGCCGGCGTAAGCTTGAATGGCGGCCACGGCCGCACGGCGCAGGTTGCCCTGGCCCGGGATGCCAAATATCTGTACTTGGCGTACAAGGTTCATGAGCCCACGCCGCCGTTGACCAACAAGGGCGGCGACTGGCAGGACTTGTTTATCACCGGCGACTGCTGCGATCTGATGTTGGGAACCAATCCCAAGGCCAACCCACATCGTAGGCATGCTGCGATGGGCGATATCCGGCTGCTCTTGAGTGAATTTCAAGGCAAGCCGATCGCGGTGCTCTATCGACCGGTAACAACCCATCCGAAACACCCAGTAACGTTGCTGGCGGCTACCATTGACCGTATCACGCGGTTGACCGATGCGAAAGTGGCTTTCCACCGTTACAAGGGGTATTACACACTCACCGCGCGTGTGCCGCTGGCGGATCTGGGGCTCTCGTGGAACCACGGTAAGACGCTGCGTGGGGATGTGGGTGTAATTTATGCCGACCAAACCGGCCGCAACCGCATTCTGCGCCTTTATTATTACAACCATCACACCAAGATCATTTCGGATCTGACCACGGAGGCCACGCTGCAGCCGCAGTACTGGGGGACAGTGCTCATGCCGGCCGGACCCAACTTGCTCAAAAATGGCAGTTTCGATAAGACTGGCTTTAAGACAGATCCTCACAATGGCTGGAAAGTAGTGGCCCAGAGCAACGGTGGGCACGCCACGATTGTATCACGATATCCGCATAGCGGCCGGTACTGTCTGCTGTTGAAACTCAGTCATCCAGTGGTTTATGCTCCCGCAGAGTTTTACCGGAAAAATTACGGAAAGTTTGAGGCCAGCGGCAATGGCGGTAAGGGCAGTGCATGGGTGTCAGTACAGCAGATGGTGTCGGTGCGGGCCGGTGGGCGGTATTACATTCGCATGTTTTATCGGGCTCGGGGTTTGCGTCCGGAACTCCAAGGTCCAGGACCAAACCGCGGCTATGCATTTTTTGAGCCTTCCTTAACCTGGTTGACCCGCAACAACCGCTATATTTCCGGTTTGGGAATCAACAGTTATCTGCAATACCCAATCAACAATGGGGCAATCTGGCACCAGCTTACTTCGCAAACTGCCTCTTGGCACGTGCAAAGCTGGTACGTGGCTCCGCCCGGAGCCGCCGAGGCCGTCATCGCCTTGCAGATGCGGATTACGCGGGCCAGAGTTACCCCCTACGTGTATATTGATGATGTGGAATTTACCCGCGTACATTCGCGGCAGTCCCAGGCCGGTGGATAACGCCCTGTGTATGTTCTGAAAGGGAACGCCTGTCATGTTTACTCATAACCGCCGGAGTTTGAATTTAAACGGTACGTGGAAATTCTGCCCTGATCCGATGCAACGCTGTCGCCGGCAGAAATGGTGGAAGGGCGAACCTGATCCCAACAATATATTTCCGAGTTGGCAGCCGGAAGGCCTCTGGGATATTCAGGTGCCCGGTACCTGGAAGACTCAGTTTGAGCAACTCCGCTGGTACGACGGGCACGCCGTATATATGAAGGATTTTACCTTACCGCCGGTGCCGCTGGAGCACGAAGTCTTCCTTTGCTTTGACGGTGTTGTATACAGCAGCGAGGTGTTTCTTAACGGTCAGCTATTGGTTCAGCATGATTGGGGATACTCACCATTTCAGGTGCGAATTACGGATTTTCTGGCCCGGCATAACCGACTGTTTGTGCTGGTGGATAACAGCCTGAAGGTCGATCGCGTTCCGGGTGAGATATTTGACTGGAATAATGATGGGGGCATCATCAATCCAGTTCAAGTGATCATCCTGCCACCGGTTTATATCCGAAACTTTCGCACCACCACGCGGCTGGCGGATGATCAGGCTCATATCTCGGTGGATATCGAGCTCGAATCCCGTAACCAGACGGCACAGGAGGAGGTCGTGGTGCGGCTGCCAGAACTGGGGCTGGCGGGACGAACTGTCGTGAAATCCAGCACTACCAGCGAGGTTACGTTTACCATCCCCCGCTCGAAGATTACGCTCTGGTCGCCGGAAACGCCCAGGCTGTATCGGACGGAGCTGGTCACACGACACGAGACCATTGCCGATGACATTGGCTATCGCGAAATCAAAACCCGTGATGGTGAAATTATCCTGAATGGCGAGCCTGTCAGACTTTACGGCGTATGCACCCATGCGGAATTTCCCGCTACCGGGCGTACCGCAACATCCACGGGTGTAGCAACAGTCATCCAACAGGCACGTGATCTGGGCGTGAATTTTCTCCGCTGTGCGCATTATCCATATCCAGAGATCTGGGGGCGGGCTTTGGATCGCGCCGGAATTTTGTGGTGGCAGGAAGTGCCGGCTTACTGGCTTTTCAACATGTACGAGCCTGCACAAACACGCCTGGCCTGTGGCATGCTGGAAGAAACGATTCGCCGTGACGGGAATCGTGCTGGTTTGATTATCTGGTCGGTTTCCAATGAATGTTGTTATCGCAATCCAGAAAATCATGCGGAAAATAATTATCCGTATTGGTTCAAGGCGGTGGAACTGGTACGCCGGCTGGACCCATCGCGGTTGATTACCTGCGCCGAGGCTGGAAACATGGTAGCGGGCAAGCCGACCTGGCAGCCTGCAGACGGCGATGGATTTGACCGGCCGCCTCAATCCATCCCGCAATGGCGGCCCATGCATACCGATGAGTTTTATCAGCTCTTTGATATTCTTGCGGCCAATTTGTACGTGAACCATCCGGGTGAAGCGGCCGAAGTCTACCGGCGTTTTGTAACAATTTTTGCTCGATATGGCAAGCCTTTGATGCTAAGCGAGTTCGGCCATATTTCCCTGACGCAGACGGATATTCCACCAGATCAGCTCGGTTCTCCGATTCGTCATGCCAAGATGCTGTCCGAAGCATATAAAGTATTTGCGGAACTGCCCGAAATTGTCGGCTATGCCCCGTGGCTCCTCACCGACACCCGTTCGCCCCTGCAGTGGCGTTGGTACAACCAGGGTAAAGCCATGAAGCGGCATGGTTTGATTGATGAGTACGGCCGGCGCAAGTTGGCCTTTGATGCTGTGCGCAATGGTATCGCCACCTTAAAAGCTGGACTTGCGACCAAACCAGCGGCAGGAACTGGCACGGCTGTGGCCGAACAGGTTCGCGTGGATTTTTCTGCCAGTGCGGGCGCATCCGGAAAGCACATTCGTCAATTGCAATAACCATGGCTGAACGATAGTTTAATCCATGGTTCTTAAGTTGAATTCTGGAGTCATGATGATGACCAATTCTCTGCGACCACATAAGAAAGCGACGCGGCAACGTAAGTCGCGGCCGTTGGCCACTGCCGCCTCTTTTTTTGACTTTCACCGGCGAGCCGACAGCGGTGAGAGATTGACCATGGCTTTCATGGGCGGTTCGCTTACCTGGGGTGCCGGTGCCAGTGATCCGCAACGAACTTCCTATCGAGCCTTGATCGCCCGGCGGTTGGAACAGACTTATCCCAGGGCCCACTTTTCGTTTGTGGATGCGGCCATCGGCGGCAGCGGGGCCCAACTCGGCAGTTTCCGGCTGGAGCGTGATGTTCTGGCGTTTGCGCCGGACCTGCTGTTTCTGGATTTCACGCTCAATGATGGCACGTATCAAACTTCACCGGACACTCTTTCCGCCTATGAATCCATTGTGCGCCGGGCTATTATGCTGGCCGGTTGTCCGGTGGTACAGATGTTTCTTGCTTCGCGGTTTGATGTGGAAAAGGGAGATACGGATAAAATGCTTCGTCGAAAAGCCCATCTCAAAATATCGCGGGCGTATCACACCGGCATTGGCGATGCCATTGTTCTGATGCAGCGCCGCTACCGGAAGAAAAAGGGCGGGTTAAATCTGGATGCGTTGTGGCCCCCGGACCGGTTTGATACCACCCACCCGGGTGATGCCGGTTATGTATGCTATGCCGATGCCGCGTGGGAAGGCTTGCAAAAGGCGGTGCAGCAGCGGGTGGTATGCCGGCCACCGGCAAAGCAGGTGTTTGGAGACACGTACAACAACCTGAATCGGATACCTATCGCATCGCTGAGACCTTTGCCGGCGGGCTGGCACGCCGCCAGTCCCAAAATGGCAGCTTTGGCCTTTGATTTTCTCATGTCCCGCTGGCTCGATTCCCTGTGGGTCGGCGCGAATTTTATTGAATTGGACCGGGTGAAAACGCAGCCAGTCACGCCAGCAGAACCCCTGCGACTGAATTTTCATGGCTCGACCGTATTATTGTTTGGGGAGTCGACGCCGCGGTCGGGTAAGTATCGCGTGGTGCTGGATGGCGGTGCCGGGCGTGAATTTGATGCCGGTAAAATGGGGCGTGGCGGCGGCAATGGGCACCTGTGGGAAGTCATCGCCGAGGGACTTCCGGCGGGTCATCATACGCTGGAAATTCAACCGATTTATGAATCGTCGCAGGTGCCGGCGGAACTGCGGCTGGAAAGTATATGTGTTGCCGGCGGCGAAGCGCGTGTCTGGCGACGGGAATAAATGAATTTGTTAACAAGGAAAGCATATGGGTATAGAAACTTGGAAAGATAGGCGGGATCTATGGCTGCGAACGGTTCGTGAGCATGCTCATCAGGTATTGAACCCTGACGGTTCCGGCAAAATTCCGCAATTTAATCCTCCATATCGGGAACCGATCTGGATTCTTCCGGCCTTGTATACCGGTGCCCGTGAGCATATTGATCTGGCGAACAAGATTGTGGCTCGCTACAACGATGCGCCGGGGGCGGGTCGTCTACATGAGTCGGGGGTCCATAGCGGCCGGGATTTTAACATTTTCCAATCCAATCATCTGGCTAATATGCTCCACCGTTATGGTCATCTGGCGACGCCGGCGGCACGTGCGGTGATGGAATGGCACACCCGCCAGGTATTTCGCACGGTCCGCGGGGCGAGGCAGAGCGATTTTAAGTTTCACGGTGCCAATGACAACATGCCCATGCTGGCTACCGTCGGCCATATTCTGGGCGGCGAAGCTCTCAATGACCGGGCTGCCATTGAGCATGGCGTGTGGATGCTCAATCAATTTCGGCGATTGCTTTCACGTTCCGCCTGGGCATCTGAATTCAACAGCTCCACGTACTCAGCCGTTACGCTTTCCGGTGCCGCCAAAATCGCCACCGGTTCGCATGATCCGGAAATCCGCAAGCTGGCCATGGATATAGAACATCGACTGTGGGCGGAGGTGATTCTGCATTTTCATCCAGCAACACGGCAGCAGGCCGGACCACAGTCGCGGGCTTACTGCATTGATATGGCCGGCCACACTCATTCCCTGCAAATGCTGTTGTGGCTGGTGTTTGGCCCGGCGGTAAGCGGACACGATCCTATCAAGAGCTACTTCTCGCCCGATGGCACCGAGGTTATTCATTTTGAAGGCAATTATTTTCAGAGCATTGCCGAATATTGCGAATTCATCGAGCCTGATTTCCACGTTCCCGATGAACTCGCGGCGCTGATGACCGGTCGAACCTATCCAGCGATCTTGCAGGGCCGCTCTGAAGCGATGGGACGTTTTGATGAGCAGGCGGCGCAGTACCAGACCACCACGTATATGGAAGAGGCATTTTCCATGGGCAGTGTGAATACTCCCATGGGTGGCGGCGAGCAGACCATGAGCGCTTATCTTACTTACAAGCGCCGGCCCAAGGTGGTATCTTTCCGTGATGGGGGCACCGCTTTTGTCCGCTACCTTGCGGGCAATGAGGAATATGGTGCCTCTGAAAAATCTGTGGATGGTGCGTATGCCAACGAAAGATTTGTTCCCAACCTGGGGTGGTTGTACACATTGCAGGAAAAGAATACCGTTCTGGTGCTCAGTACGCCCAATCTTAAAAAACTTTCTGATGTTCCAACGGAATTCCTGCGGTTATCGCTGATTTTTCCGGCGCATTTCGGATCTATTACCCGCAGTATTATCGGTACTCAACCTTCCGTTCAAGGAGCGTTTGGGCAGAGCGAAGCTTTGGATTGTGCTTCGGTGGAAGTTGGTGAAGTATACATTCATGTGCAACCTCTGTTGCCGACCTTGCTGCCACGGCTTGCTGCGGTTCGGTTTTCCCAATGCAACAAATACGAAATGCTGGAACTTATCAACTATCAAGGGCCTTCCAGACCATTTACTCGGCAAGAACTGGCGCGCATGGTTAATGGATGCGTCATGACCGTAGCCGATCGCAAGGCCGAATCGTCGCTGGAAGACTTTCACCGGCGACTTTCGCAATGCGCCGTGACGGATTACATCAGTGCAAGGCATCGGTACTTTCTTTACCAACGGCAGGATGTGGAAATGGAGGTTGTCCTGACCATGGATCCATTCGGCGTGCAGACCGAGGCGATCAATGGTCGCCATCGTCCGATGCCGATCTTTGAATCTAATCAAATTGATGTGAGGAGTCTGCCATTTATGGCCGGACCTGTGGCACGGAATAAACCGCATTTTCCCTGGGGTGATAACATGACCCAGTTGCCATGGACAAACTGGTGGTTGATAGGATCACGTGGCTTGCCCACAGAGCCGCCTTATAGCGCTGTGAGACAGGGGGCTGATCCTATCAACGAAAAGCCGCTGTAATGCGTTCGCCCGGTGCCTCAATGCAAAGACCGTTGACGAACCGACCGGCCGCAGGTGTGGCGTGTGGGGTCGGGTGGCGGCGTTGTGTATACTCCCGCACTGAAATTCCAGACTGCATCTAGCCCGCGACGGCGATTTGGCGATATCGCTTCTGGGCTTCAGCGATGGTACAGAACCGGATTCAGCTTCGTTGCCACTGACTCTCCGATGACCGCACCTGGCATCCATGTGTCCCAGTCGGCCTGCTGATTTTTATTTCGTGGTTGGGCAAGGCGTATGCCATCTTCCATATAAATAATGGTCATTACGTTACGGGATCGGTCAGAAACATTGGCCGCCGCCCGGTGAAAGGTCCAGCCGTAGTGATAGCTAACCTCGCCCAGATCAAATGGCGCTTCATCCACTGGCAATCCCTTGGTGCTAAGCTGGGCGTTAATTTGCGCTTCGCTTTCATCGCTGATTTTCAGATTTCGTCCAAGGTCGAATAGATGGCTGGTGGCGCTAAACGCCAGCGGTCCAAGTTCAAGTGGCGTGGCCTGAAGCGGAACCCACACCGTGCAGGTGTTGGCATTGCTGAGCGGCCAATAGTATTGGTCGGCGTGCCAGGGGGTAATTCCACCGCCGGGTTCCTTGTATAGGGCCTGATCGTGGTACATACGCACTCCCCTTACGCCCATCAAGTCCGCGGCAAGTTTGGCTAATTTCCGGCCAAAAGAGAATTCCTTGATCCGATCGATTTTGGTCCACAGGTTCATCACCTGCAAAAACGCCTTTTCATAGGTATTGCGCTGGCTTAGAGGTTTATGCTGCTGATTCAGGCGCAGTACTTGCGCAGTAATTTCCGCGCCATACCAAGCCAGCGTTGGTGCTGCAAGTACATTCTTAAGTTTGATGTAGCCATGCTGGCGAAAACAGGTAATTTGGGCCTCGGTAAGGGCATAGTCACCGCCAATGTCCGCCAGAACCTCTGGTGGAGTTTTATCAAGAGCTTTTACTTCCATTTGATGCTCCTTAGTTAGTAACCGGGCACAGCATTTCCGTCGGCCAAACGCGCAGTGAGTGTTATGATTTGTTGAGCATAGCTCATATCGTCAGGGGTTGCAAAGGAAGTATTCGTCGGGTTCAACAAGATTTGGGATGTCCTCTACAGTGGGCCGATATTGTGTGGGTGCGCTGTCCCAGAAGCAGCGAGGTGCGGCGGAAATTACCGCGTGGAACAGGGCACATGACATTGATGCTGCGCAACCATAGGTGCCGGTGGGCGTTGGTATTCTCTACGGCATGGGGATATTTTTCAGATCGAACGGAATCTTTAAAGCTCTGGACCGGGTAAAGATCGGCGTGGTAATCCGGGCTGGTTTAGCACCCATTTGTATGGGAATGGTGTACACCATTCCCTGTTGCCAACCACCCATGGAAGACCATCCATTGGGATTGACCACTGTTCCGGCCTTGTTGTATACGCTGCCATTGAAGTTTTGGATTTGGTTGATGATGGCCTGCTGCGTGGAGGTGGGATTGTTCGCCGCCGCCTCAGCCGCCGGTAATTTGATGGCGACAGTGAATTGCCATAGGCCATTAACCTTTTGCAGATGGCCGACCGAGATTCGCACGCCGTGGAAAGTCTGGTGGGTGGTACCTTTGGCGGTAATTTTAAGGTTCAGGATTTTCTTATGGTAGGCGGCCAGAATCGGCACATAGCCCTTGAGTGTGACGATACGTGTGCCGGGTTTGTGCGGCCACTGTAGTTGCAGGTTGACATTATAAACACTTCCGGTCTGATTCTGATACCAGCCATTTTGAAAGAAGGGCTGGGCCGGGCCGATCAGAGAATTTCCATGGTTATCCAGTGCCTTGGTGACCACGGCGTTTTGCACTTGCATCGATCCGGTTTTTCCGGGAATAGTCAGCAGCGCAAGACTCAGGTTAAACATATTGGTGGCTGGATGATTCGGCTGGTTTAACATGATATTGCGGTTAAACGTGATGCTTTGGGCCACCACGGCAAAGGCTCCCTGGATACTGATGATGTTCCCCCGGCTTAGTGTACCATTAAGCCCCAGTTGCAGTCCGGGATTCTGGTTGTACCACATGAGGGGAGAAACATTAGTCAGCACGGCCATTTGCTGCATGACCTGCCAGAATGGAGCCTTGGTGGCATTAATAGTGACGGCGGGCAAAAGGCCCTGCTGCATAACGGTGGCGGTGGTGCCGGCCTGTTTGCAGATATCTTGAAATGCCGTTTCGGCGGAAACATCTTTGAGATGAATGGTAATCAACGGCCCCCGGAGATAATCCATGTTGGTAATTTTGCGGATGTTCTGGCGGAGTAGATGACGCATTTCAGGTGTGGTCAAACCACGAAGAGCCTGTTTCATGGCGGGCATGGCCGCATCGCCGGCCGCCAGCAGCTTCTGGGCGGCTTTGTGTCGTACTGCGTATTGATCACTGGCCAAGGCGTGTATCCAGCGCTGAATTTCCGCAGGGGTGGGTCCCAGCACCGTCGCATGTGGCTTGGCAGTTTGGATTTGCGTGGGTATAGCAACCGGGCTGGTTTTGGTAGTGGAGGGTTTGGTTGTCGGTATAACCGCTGCCGGCGTGGCGTGGGCAGGAGTTATCGGCCAACAGAGTCCAACGGTACATGCCGCGATTAACACCAGTGAAGTAGCGATGGACTTGAACATGAACAGGCTCCTTTCCAAGAATTAAGGTTTATCCGCCAGGCGGTGCATAGCCTGATTAAACGCCGCCCGGTCCGAGGGTAGCCACACGTTGAGTTTCCACCGCCAACGAGCGAGGAGTGCGGTTGGGAAACGATGATATTGGGCGTAACGGTAGGCCAGTATGCGGGCGGGCCATTGCGCTTCCAAATCTATTTTGCTGAAAGATGCCCGGCAGTTGAGCAGGTGCCAGAGCTTCCATGCCACGGATGCGGCAACATTTGGCGTGGGTTTGTATGGAGGCGGGCGATAATGTCGAATGGGCAGTCCGTCCAGATTAGTAAAGCCAGTAAGGTTTCGGGGGCCGCTGATCCGATCCAGAAACATGCCGGCCACCGTCATCCAATAGCCATAGTTGCGTTTGAGGCGAACCTGATAATTTCCCGGCCCTTTAAGCACAAACGAGCAGTACATTCCGCCCCAGAACTGCATAATTCGGGCCTGGGCCAAAGGCCGCTGACAAGCCCACGCCAGGGCGGGACTGGAGTGCCGGGGATAAATTTGCACGACATAATCCCGTCGGGCATTGCTGCCGGTTTGGCCATCCTTGTTATGAAAATAAAAACTCAGACGGTACAGGCCGGTGGGAACTTTTACCTTCAGCCACATATCCGGGCCGTCATAAAGCCGCGGATATCGTCCGCCGGCGTCATTCCATTCCGCTTCAATGCGTTGGCTGGCATCAGGAAAATAAAGGGTTCGCCGCAGTGCAGAATGATACCAGGATACGTAATAGGCCACATCCCCGGCGTATTGATGCGGCGAGCTTTCACGGATGATATCGGCACCGCCGAGGCCGCCAAAGAATTGTTCCTCGGCATTGGCAAATTGCGGTGTGCCGGCGCACAACCGGGCGTAATTGACGCCATAGTGGCCAACCCAGTCGCCTTCGGTGCGCCAATCCTGGTCCATAAAAGCTGCCGTTACGGCGTGGTCCTGGCCGGCCGTGACTCGTGCCATCCACCGCGCCAGTTCCGCCCGCGAAGGAGGTAGAGCGCCAGCCGGTAGCGGTGCAACGGATGCACTCATCCCAACAGCGGGGCCTGGAATCCGGGCTGACCGTGGTGCAACTGCGCAAAATCCGCCGCACTCATACCCGCCAATCAACATACCGCCATTAGTCAGGGGAGCTAGCGAAGCTACAAAGCCTGTGGGAATGGGGCTGGCGGGAGATGTGGGCGTGGAGAAAACGCGGCGCCCAGCCTGATTCCATACATCAAAGCCAGTGCTGCGGTGACCGATCCACACATTGCCGCAGGAATCGATGGCCAGGCAGGTAACAAAATCAGAGGTGAGGAGACGGCGGAGTTCAACGGCGGAAGGCTGCGGGTAATGGGCGGGCACGTGCCAAAGGCCCTTGATTTTACCGATGTAATTGCGTCCACGAATAAAATGCCAGAGAAGTCCATCATCTTGACCAATGGCCAGGCCACCATCTGTACCGGCATACACGCGATATTGCCATCGGTCATGGAATTTTTTCCGGGGCACCACCAATAAAGCGTTGATCAGATTAGAAGGCAAGCCCTTGCCTGTGGCCGTCAGCGGCAGGTGCAGGGGGGCGGCGATTCGGTGCCAAACGTGGTAGTGGCTGTGTTGCGAAGCCCAGGCAATGCCATTGCATTGGGTGCCGATAAACAGGGTGCCATCCGGCGCAAAAGCCAGGCAAGACAAGGCATCTGCGGGCAGGCCATTGGCGGTGGTGTAGTATTGCCAGGTTTGGGCCCGAATATGGTAGCGTGTCAGTCCTTTGCTGGTGGGCATCCAAACGCTGTGGTCCGTCGGCGAGGTGGCGATGGCAAACACCCGCTGTCCCAGAGGACCAGCGCGGCGGTTATTGCCTGAAGCAGCACTGAAGGCCGAAGGTTGATGGAGTGCTGTGTAGAGCAAAAGTGCCTCAACGGAATCCCTGGGCTTGCGGCCATAACGCCGGCCAGCCACAAGATCGTAATCCCGCCATTGCCGGCCATTGTATACGTATACGCCGTGGCGCAGGCTGCCCACCCAGATACGGCCGAGGGCATCACACGATAATGCATAGGCATTTCTGGGTGCACCGTTGCGCGGGGTAAAATGTTGCCATTGGCCGGCACCATGCACCGTTGGGCTGTAGCAAAATACACCCTGCCCCTCGGTTCCAAACCACCAGCTACCGGCCAAATCCTGTACCACGGCCGTGATACACCGGCTGGGCACGGCCATCTTACGAATGACCAGGCCCTTGAGATTGAGCTGGATGCGAGGTTTTAAGGTTGTTGCAGGTGGGTGCGTGGCACCCGCAAGCAGCATATGGCAGAGCATTCCACTGGCGAGAAGAGCTATCGCCAGACAGGACCGCTGCAAGAATAATTTATCCATACCTGACCCCGCACGTAAGCCAGCTATCCCTTGCCGCTTGATCTGCTCTACTTCCAGTTGTCCACTACGATGGAACAGTATAACATGCTGCAAGGAAAGTGCCAGGTGACCAGATGTGGAAATTCGCTGCTGGAAACAATGGATGGGGAATGTTGCAGCATCGTTTATTGATGCCGGGCCTTGCACGGCCTGGACGCTTACATCGCTGGAACTGGCGACGAAGAGCCATGGCCATAGCGACTGGTATCTGCATCATAATACTTTTACCTGCACGTAGTGTTAACGCGAACTCCGGGGGTAAGGCTCAGCGGATTAACTGGACGATATCGCTGCAATTGTGGATGCGGCGGTGTGAAATGCAGGCTGGCGGCAGGCCGACGCATGAAAATTACTCTGCGTACGTGCGGCGGTTGCGCCTGATGCAGGGAAACCTTCGCTGGCAATGGTGGTTGATGACGCGTCCAATGGCCCAACGCCGACGGCTCATACGCGAGGTTCGCCGTCCCGGCTGTCAAAGGTTGGTAGAAGAGGCCTTTTCGCCCTCTCGCCAGGACCGGGCCGCGGCAACCAGGCGGCTTGCGGCCGTGCCTGGAAATTTATCCGATACCCTCCTGGGTGTGCTGGTAATGGACTCGAGCCGCTACGTGCGACTCTGCACCATGAACGCTTTTTGGAAGCGCTCCCCGAACGCGTATGCAACTGCGGAATTGTTTTGGTTGGCGCTGGAGGCCGGCGGTGGAAAGTATGAATTTGACCCGGACAGCCGCACTTGGGATACGTTGTCAACACGAGGGGAACCTTGGCTGCGGGTGCGGTATCACCGATCACGCATTCTGGTCAACCTGCCGGTGTCTGCAGAACGGTTTAGTTCAGAGGAAAAACGTCGAGCTACCGGCGTTCTGGTTCATTGGCATTCAGCGGTTCTAAGACGTCTGATGCTGCAGATGCTGCTGTTTAAAAACGCCCTCGACATGATGCATATAGAATATCCCTTGCGCTACCCGGTTGCCTTGAGTGCGTACGACCCAACCAGATTCCTGCAAATCGTCTGCAGTTGTCGCTCCCGCGCTATCGCAGCCCATTTGCTATCGCAGATTGCTGGATCTGGCGGTCATACCGGCCAATGGCTCAATCCGCAGGGACGGGGGTATTACCGCAGTAGCCGTACCGACATGCTGTGGTTTTTAATGCTCGATGCGGGGTTTAATCCCACACATTATGGCATCGTCAAGATCGGATGCAGCGCGGCCCAATACAGCCCGCCGGAAATATGTGCATTTTCCCGCCACCAGCAGATGGCGGACATCAACATGATGCGTCGTTGGTGTAAAGCTCATGGCATAAAACCGGTTCGAGAGCGGCTGACCGTGGTATCGTATGAGGTGGGGACGGCAACGATCTCACAGCATGTTCTGTCGCTGGCCGATCTTCAATACGGATTGCTTGGCTGGTTGTTGTGGGTGCGGGGTATGCCGCACGCCGAGCGCATGGGAATGATGCATTGGGGGACTCAACCGGCACGTTTAGAAATGGTTGCTATGTCGTTTGCACCAGATTCATCGACGAAGATGGCGGCGGCTCGATTGCTGGCCGCACACGACAACGCCTGCTCCCAGCGATTATTGGCACGGCTGATGTGCAGCCCCAGCCAGGCTGTTTCATTGACCGCGATGAATGCGTTTTGGCGGATGAAGCCGGATGCGTTCGTGCTGGCCACACTAAAGCGCCTGATGCGGGGACGGCCGGTGGTGGCTGGTCCAAGATGCTCTGTCGTACGGGCGGGCCAATGGACGATAAAATTTCGCGGACACACACGGGCTATCGCCAAACGCTTGCGGCATGTGCCGTACTGGCTGACCCAAAGTACCAAGAATCGAACTCGCCTGGAGAAACTGCTGAAACACTGCGTAGCGCAGCCGCGGGGTGGTTCATAGCGGCATCTTGTTGGTGCGGTTAGGACTCTCTAAAAGTTCAGTGCCACTGTGGGCCGTTGCCCCAAGCGCACTGCAATGCGAAAACACCTGGCTTTTGTAGCTTGGCAATGGCGGCAAAACAAAAAAAGTCTTTGGCTGTAGTGGCCGGGGTTTTTCTCGACGGATGGTTGGGTAGGCCTTGGACAGGCAGGTAAGAAAAGGTGTGGCAACAAAGGGAATTATACCTGCGACGATTAAGGCCGTGGCGTGCTATGGCAAGACGCGGCGTTTCATGTTAATCTTTATAACAGGTGGAGTGGCAGGAGCAATATCCGGCGGATGGAACCCGCCCCGGTGGCGGAAGTGGATTTTGGAATCGTTGATGCTCGCCATGATTTTCATCAACCCTGTGTACTGGATTCTGGCTTTGGCGTTGACCGTTGCCTGGGCGTGGTTTTGCACGTGGGTGGGACGCGATGCGCCAAATCTGCATCGACAGAGGGAATTTTTCTGGAACTGGGTGATGGTGGGGGCTCTGACGCTGATACTGCTGTTCTGGGTGCTGATACCGAATTTTTGGCTGGCCTTGCTGGTGAATCTAGCGGTTATGGCGGGAGTTGTGGCCTGGTACTGGCATGTGCGGGTAGCGGAGCTGGGTCCAAGCGGCCACCTGATGGCTGCAGTGTTTGCGTCCCTGGGTCGCGTAGCGGAAAGCCGCGAGATTAAAAAATCGGCGGAACAACTTATTTTAGATTACATCACGGACAGCGGCGCTCCGCGACGGCTGCCGACCACGGATGATCCACTCTACGGAGGCGTAGTGCTGGCGGATCAATTGCTGGTTCAGGCGATGGAATCGCGGGCACAACTTATTGATCTTTCTCCGTCTTCGCAGGCCTACGAGCTCAGGTTCTCGGTGGATGGCGTGGCCTTTCCGCAGCCGGCAATGCAGCGCAGCGCCGCCGAACCTATTATACAGGGGATCAAAAGGATTGCGGGGCTTTCTCTGGAGGAACGCCGCCGGCCGCAAAAAGGTGGAATCATTGTACGTGATGGAGCCGGGCAGCGAACCGTTTGGACCGTGGAAACCAGTGGCACCACCGCGGGCGAAAAGGTTCACCTGCAGGCCGGAGCAAGCCAAAGCTGGCGCTTGGCACTTTCTGAACTGGGTTTGACAGCCGAACAACTGGGGGTGATGAAAGAACTTGCGGCGATGCCTGCGGGCGTGGTGCTGGTCGCGTCACCCGCGCACATGGGGCGCACCACATTGCTTTATTCCCTCTTAACAACGCACGATGCGTACACCAATAGTATTCAGACGGTAGAAGTCAATCCGCGGTGCGAATTCGAGTCGGTCACGGTTAATCGGATTGATCCCCAAAATCCAGACTCAAGCGCCGCCAAAATTCTCTCCAACCTGCTATTGAAAGATCCCAATGTGGTGATGCTGGGTCTGTGCACGGAAGCCCCGTCGGCGGAGGGCATAGCCAAGTTTGGCCAGGACCGCAAGGCTTACGTGGGCCTGATGACCGGCGATTCTCTGGCGGCCCTGGATCAATGGCGGAAACTGGTGGGCAATTCCGAGGTAACCGCACAATCTCTGCGGGCGGTGATTGCTTCGCGACTGATACGTATTTTGTGTCCGGCGTGCAAAACGGCATTCACTCCGGATGCCGACACGCTGGCCCGGCTTAACTTGCCCGTGGGGCGCGAAATTAAGGCGTTTAAGGCCAATACGCAGCCGATGGTAGACCCCAAGGGTAACCCGGTTAAATGCGGCGAATGCGGCGGGATTGGTTATAAGGGCCGCACCGGAATTTATGAAATTCTGGTCATCAATGACGATATCCGTAAAGCGCTGGCCTCCAACAAAACCATCGATGAAATTCGGACCTTGGCTAGAAAAAATCATCTGATGCTGCTGGTGGAGCACGGTATCCGCAAGTTTGCGGTGGGATTAACCTCCATCCAGGAAGTGCTGCGGGTTTGTTCTCCGGAAAAGCCAGCCCGCGGATCGGCGGCACCGGCGCAGCCGCAGCGTTCGTCATAACCTCGGCCAACCGGCACCGCTTGCCGGGACCACGGGAGTATACATGATTCTCGACCTGATTGTTGTGCTATTTGTTCTGCTGCTGACGCTGTACATGGCCACGCAGGGTGTTTTTTCGGCATTGTGCCTGCTGCTGGCGTCTTTGTTTGCCTCGTTTCTGGCGATGGGATTATATCAATTGGCCGCGGCTCCCATCATGTCCCACCAGCCGGATTACGCCTATGGCACGGCATTTCTGCTGCTGTTTATGCTGGCTTTTGTGGCAGTACGTGAATTGGTCGACCGGCTAGTTCGATTTGACATGGTACTGCCGGTATGGCCCAACCGCATTGTCGGCGGTTTGATTGGTTTTTTTGCGGCCATGGTCATCATCGGCTCCACCCTCATTGGTATTGAAATGATGCCGTTGCCGACGAGTATTCTGGGGTACAGCCGCTATCCGAACGGGATGAATCATTCGGCTACGGAAGTGTGGTTAGATCCGGATGGTCTGGTAACGGCTATATGGAACAATGTCGGCGGAGGGTCCATGGGCGGCCCAACGGTCTTCGCCGACGTCAACCCTGATTTTCTCCGGCAGTTATATGGTTATCGTCATGGCGTGTTTTATGGAACCTGGAACACGCTGCCCGCAAATTTATTGAAAGTGATATCCATGGGATCGCTCCATGGAGATAATCTGGTGTCGCTGAAAATTCCTTCACCGGGGCAGCGCCATAAGATATTGCTGATTCAAACTCGCGTACGGCGTGGTGCCACGGAACCGGATGTGAGCGCCAACAGCGCCGACGGCGAAAACTATCTTTTTTTAACGCCCACACAGGTGCGGCTGGTGACCAGCGGCGGCCACCAATACTATCCGATCGGTTACCTGAAATTCGGTGAAGTTTATCATCCCTTGCACCTGAATACGCCTGTTGTGGATGATTATCGCATGGTTGACGGCCACCACACGGTGTTTCAGAATTGGATCTTTAAGGTCGGTGTGCATGAACGTCCGGTGCTATTTGAAATGAAAGGTACAGCCCGGGTGGCTTTGCGCAAAATCAGCAAGAAATACAGAACCCTGGCAATGCAGGATTATCCACAGCGACCGTACGACAAGGCTACTTTGGCAATTTCGGTCAGTTCGTCCGGAATTCCTGGCCCGTATAATGTGATCATTGTTCCGGCGGGCGTTAAAATGCTGGACCTGCAGAATGAGGTTCATGCCGCCTATAGCCGGCTCAACCACCTCAATGATGTGCTGTTCAACAATCGTAGCGGGGCCTGGGCCGGAGCACAGACCAAAATACAAGGCACGCCAAATACGAATTCAGTTCAGCAGTATTATAATCAAAGCATTACCGCCAACAGTCAGCCTGTTTCCTACAGTTTTGACTGGCCGCAGATTGTTCCGTTGCTGCTAAGTTCCCAGATCGGCCACAACACAGCGCAATGTCTACAAAATGTCGGCAGCTACTTTACCGGCAACATTCTTCCAGTTTTGAAGAATAAAAAGGTGGATTTTATCATCACAGATGTGCATGGAAGCATCCCTAAAGCCATTCATATCGCTCCTGCAGCGTATACCGTGGTAGCCTGGCGTATTACTGGCAGAGCGCTGCGCATCTGGATGGCGGATGTCGCCGTTAAGCCGACCAAGGCGCAAAGTCTGACACTCAACGGGTCTGCTCTAGTGGCATCATACACGCGATGAGACGTATTTTCGCTTGACTTTCGCCACGTTCGGCTTCTATAACTACAGTAGGCGAACGTTATCCGACCAGCCGCGTTGGTTTTATGGGTTGAGACGTTTTTCGCTCTTTTTGAAAGGGTTCCATCATGGCGTTTACACTGCCCAATTTACCTTACGATTTTGCCGCTCTGGAGCCGGTGATTGATGCTAAAACCATGCAGATTCACCACGACGGTCACCATGGGGCGTACGTCAAGAATCTTAATATGGCTATCGCCGGAAAGACCAGTCTGGAAGCCAAAACCGCGGAGGCACTTATCAGTAACCTGGCGGCGGTGCCGGAAGATATCCGCACGGCAGTACGTAACAACGGCGGCGGTCATGTGAACCATACCATGTTCTGGCAGATTTTGGCTGCCCCGGGACATGGCGGTGGTGGTGAACCCACCGGGGCTTTGGCTGCGGCCATCACCAGCGATTTCGGTTCCGTAGCCGAGTTTAAAGCCAAATTCACTGATGTAGCCGCCAAACGCTTTGGCTCCGGCTGGGCCTGGCTGGTGGTCAAGGGAGGCAAACTGGCCATCGGTTCCACGGCTAATCAGGACAATCCTCTGATGGGCGAAATTGCTGGATTTTTCGGAAAACCGGTGCTGGGTCTGGATGTGTGGGAACACGCCTACTATCTAAAATATCAAAACCGTCGACCGGAGTATTTAGCTGCCTGGTGGCAAGTGGTGAACTGGACAAAGGTCGGGGAAATTTACTCCGCGGCTAAATAACGGGCAATCATCTCCGCCGAGCCAAAGTTCCGATTTGGGCCTGCCGCAATCGCCGTCGCTGTCGGGCGCTGCGTATCAGCAGCAGGGCATAGCCCGTGGTGCATAGGCCGATACCGGCAACGACGCCCACGGTGCCCATCTCTCCAATGCGCTTGACCTGCCGATATTGCCTGCGGCTGATGGTCCATTTGCGCTGATGGCCGTGGCGGATGCCCGTCACCTGAAAATAAGCTCCATGCTGATGGATGACAAAGTTTTCTGCCGATATGCCGGTGAGAGGCCGGGTGACCAGCAGTGGCAGTGCCATCGCCAGGCCTGCCAGGATGCAACCGGCCCAGATCAGCCCATGGCAGATTTTTCGCGGCGATAGAAGCATCAAAATTGTTCTGGACATTGTATTTGTGCAGTTACCGGCAAATCGAGGTGGAAGCATGGTTACGGCTCGTCATTGCTAATTTTCCACCTGCCATTGTGCTCCGTTACGGATAACCCGACGATAGAGGGTGTCGCGCTCGACGGGAATATAACCAGCCTCATGCACCAGGCGGCGAATATCTTCCACTGCTTGTTCCTGATGCTGGTTGCCTGAACCTCCTTCGCGCTTGGTGATATCGTACCACACAACGGTGCCATCCAGATCATCTACACCAAAACCCAAAGACACCTGTGAAAGCTTCATTGTCTGCATGATCCAGAAGGCTTTTACGTGGGCAAAATTGGGAAGCATAAGACGGGAAATGGCGAGCATTTTCAGGTCTTCCATGCCAGTGGGTCCGGGCAGGTGGCCAAGCTCGCTGCCATCCGGTATAAATGAAAGCGGGATAATGGTCTGAAAGCCCGGGGCTTTATCCTGCAATTCCCGCAGCGCTATCAAGTGCTTCACACGCTCTGCCCGCGTTTCGACATGGCCGTAGAGAATAGTGGCATTGGTTTTAATGCCGAGTTCGTGGGCGGTGCGGTGAATTTCCATCCAGCCATCAGCCCGCAGTTTGCCCCTGAAAACCTCGTCATGTACGCGGTCGTCAAACACTTCCGCTCCGCCGCCGGGCATAGATCCCAACCCATGCTCGCGCAGAGCCATGAGTACTTCCTTATAGGAAAGGCGGGAAATGCGGCTCAAATGATCGATTTCAATGGCGGTGAAGCATTTGAGATGCACTTGCGGGTAACGCTGGCGTAATCCGGAAAGCATTTCCAGATACCAGTCAAAGGGGAGCCATGGGTGCAAGCCACCTACAATGTGAATTTCGGTGGCTCCGGCGCTTGCCGCTTCTTTGGCTATGCGATAAATATCTTCCAACTGATATTCATAAGCGCCCTCTTCGCCGCGTTTGCGATGAAATTCGCAGAACTTGCAGGATAACGCGCAGATATTGGAATAATTGATATGGCGGTTGATATTATAATACGCCATGCGGCCGTTCATGGCCTGCCGCACGGCATTGGCCAAGGTTCCCAGGGAAAAAATATCCCGCGTGTTCCACAGTGCCATTCCATCTTCAAAATTCAACCATTGACCGGTCGCAACTTTTTCCGCAATGGGTAGCAGTGCGGGATCTGCAATGTCTTGCCGACGAAGGTATTGATCGATCGACTTTGGCGTCGCATAGGCTATTTCTCTCGTGGATTCATCAGTGGTAACCGGCATTAAACACCTATCAGGCCGCGTGGACAACCCTATCCATCTTACGCCGTCACAGGGCAGATTCCAAGTCCTGGGTCTATTGCCCGCCGGATGTGAAAAGTGGCGGGCAGCGGTAAAATAAGCCTGTGGCAACGTACCAAAAAAGTGAAGCGCTGTGTCTGCATCTGATTGATTTTTCAGAAACCAGCCAGATTGCGCGGCTCTTTACGCGGGAATTTGGCATGCTCGGAGTGATCGCCAAAGGCATTAAACGTGGGCGGCAAACCTCGGCAAGTCCACTGGGTGGACCGCTGGATATGTTGGCCCACGGTCAGGCAGTCTTTGTGGCGGGGCGCGGAGGGGCGGAACTTTCTACGCTGTCAGGCTGGCAGGTGCTGGATCATTGGCCGTTGATGCGCAACAATTTATGCAGGTATTATGCGGGGACTCTGATGGCGGAAGTGACCATGGAACTGCTGGCTCCGCTGGATCCGCATCCGCATATTTTTGAAGATTTAGTAGTATCGCTGCAAATGCTGGGTAATTCCGATTTACCCTCATCGGCGCGCGTGGTTGCCGCTTATGTTAAAGCTGCCCTGCAGGAAACGGGCTACTGGCCTATATTGGAACACTGCGTGCTTTGCGGTACGGAAATAACAACCGATGTCGTGCGGTTTGTGCCTCGAGTTGGAGGCATTATCTGCAGCAATTGCCGCCCTGCGGGCACGGCCATGGCATTGCCCAGTCTCGTGGTGCTGGCGTTGGCACGCTTGCCAAGGCCGCAGGTGATGAAGGAATATGTGTCGCAGCGGCCGGCAGATCCGCAAGCTCTGTTTCTGGCTTTGCAATTGATGCTAAGCCATCTGGAATGTACTTTGGATCGCGCGATGAAAACGCGGACGCTGCTGGGTATGATTTGCGGGTGCGGACCGACGATGCCGGAAACTGCCGTGGCAAACCTGGGGGTTGGTTTAGAAAAATCGGTGGTGCATGGGGCGGGGATGCTGCCTGACGGCCAGATAGAGAGCCTCGCATGATGCTGGATGCCTTCAATACTTCTTCTGACGTCGAAACTGCTAAAGCCAGGGCACGGGATACTGGTTGGGCACCTGCAGATCTGGTGTTGATTGCCGTTGGAACCTTGCTGGTGGTGGCGGCGGTGCTGAAAATAGACGCGATACTCACCAGACAGTGGCCGGCTTCTTATGAGAGAATCTTGGAAGCATTGATGGAGACAGCCGCGGGGTTTTGGTGCTGGTGCGGGGTGTGGCGCCGAGGGGCATGGATCACGACGGTCCTGCTCTTTCTGACCTTTGCAGGTGTTTCTTTGTTTCGCGGCTGGGCGGGCCATAAATCGTGCGGCTGTTTCGGCACTCTGCGGGTGGATCCCTGGTGGACGCTGGCCCTGGATGTGGGAGTACTGGCGGCCTTGCTGGCGTGGCATCCACAAAGGTCGAAGCCAAAGGCGACCAAAGCCCGTTTAATGGGCACAGGGATATTGCTGTTGCTGCTGTTGGCCACAGTTGGTTGGCTATCAGTCCGCAATCGACCCGCGTGGCTGCATGCGGATGGAAGACTCACCGGTGGCAGGGGTATAGTCTTGATGAATCCGGTTGGCTGGACCCATTACCGCATGCCGCTGCTCAAATACATGCGTCATGCGCAGTTTTACGCCCATGGCCGATGGCTGGTGGTGCTGTATCACCACGGCTGCGACGTGTGCCAGCGGGCGATTGGACAAGTGGCGGCGAAAATCGCCAAGGCCAAACATCCACATCATGTGTTACTCCTTGAGGTACCGCCGAACGGCTCTTTGCCGGCTTCGCTTGATCTGCGGGGTATGGTGCATGCGAGAGTGCATTTCGGCAGGAACTGGGCGATACCCATGTTTCCTCTCTATCTGGATATACATAACGGCGTGGTGATGAGGGTAAGAATTTACGTCAAGGGGTACTGGAGCGGATTCTGAAAGGCCATGCAGGTCATTGGCCAAAAGTTACCGCAGCACGTTACAATGGTCTCCATGAACAAGGTATTGCATATTAAACGCTCTGTACGCTGGCCGTTCAATGTGGCGGTACTCCTGGGTTTCAGTTGGCTCCTGGGGGGGTGCCACACGGCGCTAGTTCCATTAAAACCGGCGGCGATCGGCCCACCTTGGGCGGCAAGTCCGGTGGTATCCACCACGCGGCCTGGTAAAGCCATTACCAAGGTACGGGGTGGTGCTATAAAGATTGGTGCGTTTGCCACGGTACCGGCGACGGTTAAAGATGGTTGGGTCGCCAATCTGGCTAATTCCACTTCCGGAATCATTGATATTGCCAGTTACAGGCATATTTTTAATCAGGCGATGCGTCTGGTACGGCACACCGGTTATCGGGTGAGCTGGTCAAGCTACAGGCTGGGTATTATTGTCAGCAAGCCGCGGATCGGACCGGAGGTGTTGCAATGGTGGCGGCCGGATGTTACCAACGGCAATTCGCTGATGGAGAGCACGCTGAACACATTTCGGCGAACGATCCGCCTGGTCATTGAGCGATTGGGTAAGCAGCGATATCGCATAAGTATTGAGGTGCTGGTGGAGCGACGGGAAAATCCGCAGGGCATGGTGGGGGCAGTGGCCTTTAATGGCATATCCGCATTTGGTGGCAACATTCTGCCGTTGATGGCCAGCCATGCAGCACCAGGTGTTGGGGGTGAGTATTGGTATCCGGCAGGGCGCGATCCGCTGCTGGAAAAGAAGCTGTTAAAAGTGCTGTTAAAAAAGATCTGAAATTCCGGCTAATGGCCGGTACTCCCAAAACCGCCGGTGCCGCGCTGAGTTGGAGCCAGCTCTGCTGGACTGGCTTGAATCTGCCATCTGGCTTGCACAACGGGAGAAATCACCATCTGGGCGATTCGCATTCCGCGGGTAATTTCAAACGGTTCGCTGCCGAAGTTGATGAGTATAACCTGCAATTCCCCGCGATAATCGGCATCTATGGTTCCCGGAGCGTTGGGCACACTTACACCATGTTTCATGGCCAGGCCGGAACGTGGGCGAATTTGCGCCTCAAATCCCGGCGGAATAGCCAGAATGAAACCGCAGGGAATGGCGCGGCGCTGCATTGGATACAACACGACCGGTTCGGTAATCGCTGCCTGCAAATCCATACCCGCGGCACAACTTGTCTGGTAGGCCGGGGGCTGCAGGCCGCGACTGTGTTCCAGCCAGGCCAGTTCCAGGATTACCTCCGGTGTGACGGACAGGGCTTCATTTTTCATAAGATACTCCAAAGAGATGCGGTGGCCCGATTGGCGGGAAATTCGGAAAATTCGGCGGCTATGTCAATAGCGAGGTCCACCGTGAAAAGACGTTTTTACTGATGGTCAGAAGCTCCGGCATATAAGCTGAGGTTTGGGCGATAAACGGGTCGGAATGGACACCTGCAGCTTTCAGTTCATCTGGAAAGGATTGAATCATCGTCTGGATTGATTCTGCCGTTACTTCCAGATGACACAGCAGCGCCCATGTTCGCGTTCCGAACCGAAAGCCCTGACATGCGGTGATATCCGAGCCCAGCAGGGGGGTGGCATTTTGGGGCACTTCAAAAACGTCGCCATGCCAGTGAAAGGCGATGAACGAAAACGGTACGCCGATGAATAAAGGATCGCGCATACCGCCTTCATATAGTCGCACCTTCAGCCAGCCGATTTCCTTTTTTTTGCCGGGATAAACCCGGGCACCAAGAGCCGCAGCAATTAACTGGCTGCCCAGGCAGATGCCAAGCACCGGTTTGCCGGCTGCGATGGCGTATTGAATTAAGGCTATTTCCGACTGGATGAAGGGGTAGCGATCCTGTTCATAGACGCTCATCGGGCCGCCCATTATGATTAACCCGGAATAATTCTGAATGTCCGTGGGCAAACTCTGCCGACGAAAAATCTCAAAAGTATGAACGTCGACTTTGGCAGCCGCGAGCGGCGCGGCAATGGATCCGATGTTTTCCGCGGGAGTGTGCTGCATTACCAAAACGGATTTCATCGGCATCGTATTCCATATTTTCGGACACACTCCGGCCCGAAATTCCACAAACAGTGTTTTTACCACAATTGCGGTCAAAAGTCCCGCCGGCCTCTGGACACAATTCAGTTTTCATGGAGAATAATGAACAGGCGATGGTTTGCTGCAGGAACCAGGATATTGAAAACCAGAAAATTAACACCCGGCGGAATCAGCTTTACATATTTTCTGTTATGGTTTGGTCTGATGGCATTGGTTGCAAGTGGTGGCGCTGCGCAGCTGCTTGCCGATGCACCTCCGCTTTTGACGCTCAATCCATGGGTGGGTTCGGAAATTGCCCAGACGTGGGATCACCCGATGGAGGAAAACAAGGCGTGGATTCGCAACGATGGTCAATCCGCGCACATCTTCTGGTACAATTCATATGGAAGAATTCGATTCCAGCCGGATAACGCATACTCCCCGGACATCGGGTATCGCGTGATGTATGTTGATCTGGGCACCCACAGCCCGCTGCTGCCGGAGCAACTGACTGATCAATCGCTGGTGCTGGGCGCGCATCTTATTCGCAACAGTCGCTGGGATCTGGGCGTGGTTTTGGGTGGTGGATATTCGGGCAACAGCCCTTTTGGTGATTCACGGGCATACTACGGCCTGGGCCATATTGAATTAGGGCGACGGATTTCGCCAGACGATCAGTTGGATATCACTCTGGATTACATCGGCAATGGGGGCTTGATGCCGGACGTGCCCCTGCCGGGATTCGCGTGGGAACATCGCACCAAACGGACATACTGGCGACTGGGATATCCGACCGATGAAATCCGCCTTCATCCGCTGCCGCGAATCCAACTGCTCGGCTATTACGAAGCACCGATTGACGGCCGGGCGGAGGTATCGTATCGCATCATCAAGGGCCTCTACGGCTTTGCCGATTTTCAGAATTACTTTGAGGGATACACCATTAATACGTACCCCGACCACCAGCGTCTTTTTATGGAATTCAGCCGGATTGAAGCAGGTATTCGGGTTATTCATGAGCCACTCTTTGATATCAGCGTGGCGCTGGGCTACGCCTTTAACCAGGAATTCATGCGCGGTTTTGATATCCGGTCTTTGCAGCCGCAGGCGCAAATTGCCGATGCTCCGTATGTGGCATTTCTGATTCGTGGCAAATTTTAACTGGTGTTTTTTCCAGCGTGGCTCCCACATATAATGATATTCCAAGCCGGGCGCAGTAAGGCCTGAAATAAAACTGCCGGATCAAACATGACCGATTCATCATGTGTTTTGTTGGACCGTAATTTTCGCGGTGGCACACAGCGGCAATCAGGCCGGCTGGTAGCGGTCGGCTTGTTGGTGCTGTTGATGATTGCGCTGACCGGCTGCATGAGCCGGCCTACGGCCATCAAATATGGAGCGGTTTATCCGCGACAGGGCAGGGCGCGGGTGTATTCGGTGAACCCCTGGATGCGCGAGGCTCTGGTGCGCATTGCCCAGGGGCAGCGGGTCGCCTGGTGGGATTCCAACTCCATGTTGTTTAAGAATGGCCGGCGGACGCCGACTCTGGAAGCCAAGCCCGGGGAGACGATTCATTTCGACGGATTGGATGCGGATGGTGATTTATTTTTGGCCCGGGCCTGGATCGGTGAGAAGCCCACGGCTTACAATTTCAGTCCGCATCTGCCGCTGATTTCCCGCGATGTCACACTCCATCCGCCGGCGACGACGCAGCCCCATCCGCCGGGGCAATCGCACGTATTGCCACAAGTACCCAGATAGGCTGCGCTCGCAATTGCGGTGGCCGGACACCTTGAGGGGATTCCGGCCAGGGAGGGTTCCGGCAACCAGCTTAAAAATTCGCCTTGTCGATGGATATTCCAAAACCCCAGCCCCCCCGGTTGTTGTGAATTTTGACCACAATATGATTTTCACCGGCATTGAGGTGGATCGGCACCACATCCTGATCCGGTGAAAATCCGCGATTGATATTGTTTTCGTGGATCAGCTTCCCGTTGAGCCATATGGCTATGCCATCATCGCTGCCGCAGCGCAACTGCGTATCACGCGGATGCACACTGGAATAGGTTGTGTAACCATACGCAATCACGGATTCGACGTGTCCGAGTTCGGAGGATAAATTAACAAAACCACGATGATCCGCCTGGGACTTTTTCCATTTGAATATTGCGCCGGTGGTGCGAATTGATTCTTTTATCGCCACTTTGCCGTCCTGCCCCAGCCAGGCTTTGGATTCCAGGGGGGTCTTGACGCGGAGCGGGTGCAGGGATTTTTCTGGAATTTTAAATGGACCGAGGAGATTCCAGTTCTGAATGGCCGTTTCATGCTGACGCCTATGAACTGCATCCCAACTGCGGCGCAGATCGCGGGCATTCACCGCACCAAAGGAGCGACCACTGGTGGGAATCAGCCTGGGCTTATCGAGTTTGGGCAGCAAATTGCCGTGGGCCGCGATCATTTCATCGCAAAGTTCCACGATTTTGTCGAGAGTTAACGTGGCGGCGGTCAGCGGGTCAAACATGGCCGCCTGGTACACATATTCGCGCTTACCTTCCAACGCGGCGCGAATAAAAAGCTCATGCTGGCTTACGTGCGGCTGCATGTACGCGATGAGTTGCGGAGGCAGATCGCCCACGGTGGTAAATTGCAGGCCACTGCGATCCACCAGAGTCGGTACCTCGGCGATAGCGGTGGAGGGCAGATTGCTGATGGCTCCGCGGTTGGGCATGTTGCCGTAGACGACGCGCGGCTGGCCGGTGACCATGGAATGAATGATAGCGCTGCCATATTCGTGGCTGCGGTGATGCTCCATGGGAGTATTGGTCTTGACCATGGCCTTGAGGCGGGCGAATTCATCGACTATGCCGTCGCAACGTCGCAGATACTCATCAATAGGTACATCATATTTTTTAACAGTTTCCGGCCCGCGCGGAATAAAGTAGGGATTGTATTCGGCGTTGTGTTCGCTGGATTCAGTAACGAAATGACCCAGGACCTTCATCAGTTCAAAACGGACTCTGTTCGAGGTGTATACATCGGGACGTTTCATGGCGGCAAAGAGGCGGGGATAAAGGTCCACGCCATTTTTTTCAAGTTTCAGGTAAAACGCCATGTGATTGATGCCAGCGCAGAGAAAGGCCACATCTTCCGACTTTTCACCGATGTAGCCCATCAGTTGGTCAAACGTACCCTGTACGCTGTGGCACAGGCCTACCGCATGGATATTGCTGGTGCGGTAAATGGTTTGCATGTTCATGCTCATGGGATTGGAATAATTCAGCAGCGTGGCCCGCGGGCAGACTTCCATCATATCCCGGCACAGGCCGGACAGCATGGGATAAGTCCGCAAGGCCCGAAAAAGGCCTCCCGGACCGGTGGTGTCAGCGATGGTAAAGTTGAGGCCGTATTTGCGGGGAATTTCAAAATCCACCAGGGTGGAATTAAACCCGCCGATCTGCACCATGTTGATGACAAAATCCGCACCCTCAAGGGCTTTGCGGCGGTTGGTGGTGTATTCTATTTTTGGTTTGGCCCCGATGGTTTTGCTGATTTTACGACACAGGGCCGCTCCTACTTCCAACCGGTCGCGGTCGATATCCATGTACGAAAACGAGGCATTGCGGAATTCCGGGAAACTGAGGATATCTCCGGTCAAATTGCGGGAAAAGACCACACTGCCGGCACCGATCATTGCTACTTTAATCACCTGATTTTAACTCCTGTTAATTTACATCGAACCTACAACCAAGGCGAAAGTATATCCGGCTGGGCGTGATTTACCATAGTTCGCCAGGTAATACCGTTCTACGAAACAACATTGGGGGCATTTTCCGGCATGTGGGAGGGTACAGAAGACGTTTGCAACGCCGAGCTTTCTACGATCAGCTTTCAGCGATCAGCGGTTGGAAGGGGTAAGATTAGCAAGACTAACAATATCATCCAACATTTTTTTACGCGGAGTCAGGAAGAAGGAGTCGGAAGATACGTATTCACCGCAGAGGCGTCCCGATGGCTAAATGTTATTAAAGGCAACCGGGATAAACTCCGGGCGCAGAGAACGACTGGGAAGATTGAACCACCAGGTACACAAAGGCACACAAAGGACGGAACGGTCATAATTGTTGCTCCAGATAGAGTGCGAGCCGGTGCCGCGACGGGGCCAATGGCGATGGAAGTTTTACCGGATTCGGGCGGTCCGAGGAACAGGGTGATTCGGCCAAGGGGGATACGGTCTGGGATGAGCCAGGCCGGGTGCTGTGGTGGGCCGAAGTTGCTAGAGCGGGCTGGCGGCGTTGGGGTAGTTGGGACGGCTGTGGTTGTGGGGGTATTATTTTCCATAAACTGATGTAGGCGAGGCATGGAGGGGGATAATGGCGCGGGCGGTCAACGGTAAGCTTTCAGCGGTCAGTAAACTGTTTTTCACCGCCGAGGCGCTGAGAGCGCAGAGAACGACTATAAAACGCCACAATAGCTGCGAGAACGCATTGCCGACAAGGTGGCTGCACTTCCGCTGTTGGACTGTTGGTCCGCTGGCTGCTGCTGCTGCACGTATTTACTTGTCAGGCGGAACAGGCCGGGCTGCGCAAGACAGGGTGGCCTCCTTCGGGAGTTCCGCTGGGAGGTAATAGGCAGGGTATGGAGGGGGATAATTGCGAAGCGGTCGGCGGTCAGCAGTCAGGTTTGAGCGGTCAGGTTTGAGCGGTCAGCTTTTGGCGGGCGGATGGGACGGGCAAGATGGCCAAGGTATTTGGTGTTGGCCATCTTGGATAAGTTGAAAAATGGGCGGTTTTGTTGGGTTTTTGGGGTAAGATGGCCAAGATGGCCAAGATGGCCAAACATTTTTAATTTTCCAGGTTAGAGATCGGTTTTGGGCTTGTTGCAGGCGCAGCATGGGCATGGGTCGAATTCTTTATTTTGGTGTGGTGCATGGCCTGTGGCTTCGACGGGGCCACGCGGCCTGCACGTATTTACTTGTCAGGCGGAACGCGGCTTGGCGGCACAAGGCGGCGTAGCCAATAACTGGGGGTTCCGCTGGATGATAGTAGGCAGGGCATGGAGGGGGATAATTTCAGGTGACAGAATACAGGAGTAAGGAGGTCCCAATGGATTACTCCTTGGCCACGGTCGGCCCGTGGTTACGTAAGTTGAATCCCCCCTCATCAAACCGGACAGGCAGATTTCCTGCATCCGGCTTCACCATCGGGGCCATCACCCAGTCTACGCTGGCATAAACCCGCTTCGCTTGGGAATCCTCTACCACCGCCTCCGCGGCGGTCCAGGAGGCCTTGAGCTTCCCCGAGCCGCGGGCTTGGGCCACCGCAGCGCCTTCCGCTTCCACCATCTGGCGTAAGCGTTCCTTGCAAATGGGCAGGCCGGCAATCCGGCGTGCGTCCTCCACCGCCGCCAAACCCCGGTCCAACCTCGCCTCACATTTCTCCAGTAACTTTTGCTTGAGGACTGCCTTGTCCAATGTCATCACGCGACTCCTTTCAAAAACAACCACGCCACTTTGCCAAAAATTATGACCGCACCCCTACGGTTTAAAATCAGACAGATTTCTTTGCTAATTCGGCTGTTCGGGGGTAGGCTTTGGTCATGGTGGCGTTTACAATGGGCATTGTCTGGTGCGACCAACCGTTAGTAAACCGACTGGTCAAGTGCTTCGTTTCCAGGAGCTAAGCCATTATGACGGACGTGAACCATCACTTCAAGACAGATGCTGAAAAGGAAAGTTCCGCGGTGGCGTTTGGAACCGCACGTGGTGTGAGCCGGCGGAGCTTTTTAATGCAGGCGGCCGCGACTGCGGCGGCTCCGATGCTTGGTGCCGCTACAGTTGAGCGGGTGCAGGCCCAGGCTAAAAAGCCTTCTTGGTCGAGACTGTTGAAAAAGCCGAATATAATTATGGTGATTTCCGACCAGTACCGCTGGGATTTCATCTGTGCAGCGGGCAGCAACCCCATGGCGCTAACACCGAATTTGGACGCCATGTGGCGACGAGGAACAGCTTTTCAGAATGCAATGACCAACCAACCGTTGTGTTCGCCAGCCCGGGCGTGTCTGTTCACGGGGCAGTATGCAACGCAGACCGGGGTGTGGAAGTTGCAGTTGGGTTTGCGTGAGAACGCCATTACGCTGGCTACGCTGCTGGGAAAAGCCGGTTACAGCACGAATTACCTGGGCAAATGGCACCTGGCACCTAATCCAGGCCAGACCGGCAAGGGACCGGTACCGGCCCAGTACCGCGGAGGTTTTACGGGCCTGTGGCTGGCGGCTAATGTGCCAGAAATCAGCACGCAGCCATACAACAGTCAGTTCTGGGATAACGACAACAATCCGGTCCATTATGGCAGGAACACTTACCGGGTGGATTTTCTGGCGGGGGAGGCGGAAAAGTTTCTACGGGAGCGTCATGCAAAACCTTTCTTTCTGGTGTTGTCGCAATTGGAGCCGCACCAGCAGAACGGCCAAGGATTTGTAGCGCCGCGAGGAATGGCCCGAAAGTTCCGCAATCCGTATACGCCGCCGGACCTAAGGCCGCTTCCAGGAGACTGGCCGACGACGCTGAATCACTATTACGGTGATTGCAAGGCCATTGATGATTCCATGGGGCGTATATTCAAGACATTGCGTGAAGAGAATCTGGAGGAGAATACAATCGTGATGTTTCTGGGTGATCATGGCTGTCATTTTCGAACGCGCAACATTGAATACAAACGCAGCCCACATGACGCTTCGGCGCGCATTCCGCTGATTGTACAGGGCCCCGGGTTTGACGGTGGTGGGATGGTAACGGAATTAGTGAATATTATTGACATAGCGCCAACGTTGCTAGACGTTGCAGGCGAAAGTGCTCCGGCGTTCATGCAGGGGCAGAGCCTGCTACCGCTGGTGCATGATCCGGGCGCACGAGCGGTGTGGCGCAACGAAGTATTTATCCAGATCAGCGAATCGGAAACCGGCCGGGCCTTAAGAACGCCGGAATGGACGTATTGCGCGATCTGCGACGATGTTGCATCGCTGCAACATCCAAGCTCGCGGCATTATCGCGACTATCAGCTTTATGACAATCGGGCGGATCCAGCGCAGGTATTTAACCTTTGTGGACGGCAGGATTACCCGCGTATCACGGATATACACTACATTGGAGATCGCTCGCTGCCACAAATAACCAGAGAACTGCGGGAACGGCTGGTTACGCGAATTGTGGAAGCTGGTGAAGAGCGTCCCGATATTGCAAACTGGCCATTTTATCCATAAGGAGTGCTGCGGTGGCGAAGAATTTGTTTAGGCGTACGGTTATAGGTGGTGTGTCGCTGATTGTGGGCTGGCTGGCCGGCTCTCCGGCGGGCGGTCTGGCTGCAGCAGAGGCGACGGTGGGGCACATCGGACGGATCGTTGTGGGGCTGGACCGTGATTGGTGGATACTTACCATGCCGGCGTTTCATCGCTGGAAGCCGGAAGGGATATTGACAGCAAAGCAGGTTGCAGGGCTGCGCATGCCACCTGCGGCGGCACGATGGCACAAGGTTCATCTGCCCAATGATTACATCGTGGCGGGAAAGATCACACCGCGTGCCGCTAACAGCCATGGTTCACTGCCAGTGTATCCGGCGTGGTACCGTCGAAAATTCACGATTCCGGGATGGGCACACGATAAAACCATCTGGCTGAATTTCGGCGGTGCGTACCGAGATTCGGTGGTGTTTATCAACGGCCGACTGGTGGGGCAGCATCCGAGCGGCTACAGCGGCTTTCGTTACAACATAAGCCGCCTGGTCCATTTTGGGGGCAGCAATACTCTGGCGGTATTCGTGGATCCCAGATACTTCGAGGGCTGGTGGTATGAGGGCGGGGGGATATATCGTCATGTGAGGCTGATTATTGCCGATAAGCTGCACGTAGCCCCGTGGGGCACTTATATAATCAGCAATGTGACCGGCCCGATTCATTATGGATCGCCGAGCGGCGACCAGGCATCGGCGCAGCTTACCATCGAAACGACCGTAGTTAACGCGTTTGATAAACCGCAACGGTTCACGCTGAGTTCAGCTATTTTAGGCCCGGATGAGAAGCTGCTTAAAAGCATTGCCAGTTCCGGAGAGCTTGGCGGCCACCATAAAAAGATGTTCATCCAGCACGTTACCCTGAACCATGCTGCCCTGTGGTCGCTGCGACACTGCAATTTGTATCATCTAGAAACTGCCCTCCAAGGGCAGGACAACGGCAGGGATGACAAACGCACCACGTTCGGTATTCGCACGCTGGAATTTAAGGCGAACCGCGGATTTTTTCTTGACGGCAAACACGTTGAAATCAAGGGGACGTGCAATCATCAGGACTTTCCCGGTGTGGGCATAGGGACACCGAATAATTTATGGGCGTGGAGAATACGTAAACTCAAGGCACTGGGCTGCAATGCCTATCGTACGGCGCATAATCCCCTGGCGTCGGCTTTCTACCGGGCCTGCAACCATCTGGGGATGCTGGTGATGGATGAGAACCGGCATCTGGGAGACGTGTACACGGCCAAAACGCCCAACGGAGCACCCTATTCGAATCTTTCTGATTTGAAGTGGATGATTCGGGCGCAACGCAACGATCCGTGCGTGATCTTCTGGTCTATGTGTAATGAGGAAGTATATACAGAGGCGAGCCGTATGGCAAGAAGGTCTTCACGACCATGATGGATCTGGTGCACAGACTGGACCCCACCCGGCCGGTAACCTGTGCCTATGTGACATTTCCACCGACCCACGCATACTTCGGCCACGGATTTATGAAGATCGAAAATATCCTGGGGTGCAACTACGGCTCGCGGCTTTTACCGGCACTGCACCGGCAAATACCGAATAAGATGATTTTTGGCAGTGAAAATGAAAACTGCTTCAGTGATCGGGGCGTGGTGAAAACGAATGTTAAGGCCGGGCTGATCAATGAATTTGGCCAGTGGCCAGAGCATGGCAAAATGGTATATATTGCGGGGCATGCACCGTGGCGGTCTGCGTTTCCAATTCTGACGCATCCGTTCATTGCCGGTGAATTTGTGTGGACTGGCTTTAATTACCGTGGAGAACCAAACCCGATTCATTGGCCGGATGTGACCAGTCGCACCGGCATGATGGACCTGGCGGGTTTCCGCAAGCCGTGCGCTTACTACTGGCGTGCCTGGTGGAAGAAAACACCATCGGTGTACATTTTCCCCACCTGGACGTTTCCGGTAAAGCAGCGCGGCAAGCCGGTATTGATACGTTGTTATTCCAACTGCAATCGCGTGGAACTGGTTTTGAACGGTCACCGCGTGGGCAGCAAAATAATGCCCCGGTACCGGTATCTTGATTTCATGGTTCCTTACCAGCCGGGAACACTGGTAGCACGCGGTTATGACGGTTCGCGGCTGGTGGCAAGCTATGCCTCGCATACGGCAGGGCCGGCGGCGTCTATGACGCTTACGGATGAGGTGCCCACTTTGACTGCAGACGGCGAGAGCATTGCCCCGATTGCGGTAAGGATTCTAGATAGCCACGGCGTGCTGGTACCACATGCTGCGAACTTGGTGAAGTTTAGCGTTGTTGGTCCTGGCATGATTGCAGGCGTTTGCAATGGCTCATCGGCGTGTCATGAATCGAATGTGGGCCAGAGCATCCATGCGTTTAATGGCCTGTGCCTGGTTTTAGTACGGGCGGGTGACCGGCCGGGGGTGATACGCATTGTGGCGCGAGCCGCCGGCATGCCCGCTGCACATATAGCCCTTCGCACGCAATTGAGACGGAGTACAGGCTGGTAGCGTGAACAAAAGGGCTTGCGCTGTGCCATCGATCAAGACCAGAGGGAATTACGCGGAGTGGACACGGCAGGAGCATGAAAATACCCGGTATGCACGAAAGAGATTGCCGATGGTATTAAAGAATATCGGTACGTGATGGCCGACAGCGAGAGGACCGCGGCATAATTTTTAACGGATATGATATTAAGGCGATGGACAGCAATTAGAAAAAGTGATAATAATCTTGCGGGTGCGATTGTTTGGATGACCTGCAATGAGTCACATAGTTTTATTTTTGAGTACGATTTTTTGTGCCAACACCAAGC
>JAJZNX010000075.1 GCA_021852275.1 Planctomycetota bacterium
AGCTCATGGCGATGATTCTTCCGGCCCCGAGATTGATCCTTTTACCGGGCTTCACGTGCATTTTATAGGCATCGGCGGCAGCGGTATGAACGGCCTGGCACAAATGCTGATTCAATCGCGGGCCATTGTTTCCGGCACCGACCGCACCCGGTCGATGGCTACCGAAAAACTCAGTGCGCTGGGTGCCCGCATCGCCTATGATCACGGTGCTGCCGCCATCCCACCGGAATGTGATATGGTCATTCATTCCGCCGCCATCAAAGCCGACCACCCGGAAATGATCGAGGCCTCCCGTCGCGGCCTTAAAATTCTCAAATATGCTCAGCTTCTCGGCCACATGATGGCGTCCAGGCGGGGCATTGCCATTGCCGGAACTCATGGCAAATCTACCACTACTGCCATGACCGCCTATGCCCTCACCCAGGCCGCAATGGACCCATCGTTTGTAGTGGGGGCGCATTGCCGCCAGCTGCAAGGTTCCGCCCACGGTGGCACCGGAAATCTCTTCGTGGTCGAAGCCTGTGAATATGACCGCAGCTTTCTCAACCTTCGTCCGCATATTGCAGCCATATTGAACATCGAAGAAGACCACTTGGATTACTACCGCGATATTCACGAAATTGTCGAGGCCTTTGCGCAACTTTTGCGGCAGGTGGATCCGGCCGGTGCGATTATTACCCAGGTCCATGATGAACACTGCATGGCCGCGGCGCGGGCTGCCGGTGTCAAAGTCGAAACCTATGGTATTGAAACAGATGCCTGCTGGCAGGCCGTGAATTTAACCACTGCCGACGGCCGGCAATCTTTTGACGTGCTGTACAATAACCATGCGATGGGCCGGATCTCAATCCGGCTGGCGGGCCGGCATAATGTAGGCAATGCCTTGGTAACCGCGGCCATCGGCACACATTGCGGTGCCAATTGGGGGGCGGTGGCGGACGGAATTGCCAATTTTGGCGGAGTAGATCGCCGCAGTGAGTTTCTCGGGCAGCGTGGTGGAATCAATTTTGTCGATGATTACGGCCACCACCCCACCGAAATTCGTGCCACCCTTCAGGCCTTGCGCGATCATTATGCACCGCGACGGCTGATCTGTGTGTTTCAGCCGCACCAGCACAGCCGCACCCGGTTTTTACTCAATGATTTCGCCCGTAGCTTTGCCCAGGCAGATCTTACGATTGTTCCGGATATTTACTTCGTCCGCGACAGCGAACTCGACCGTCAGGCCGTTAATGCCGCCATGCTCGTGGACCGCATCCGCGACAATGGACGCCAGGCAAGGTATATTCCGGACTTCCCGGGTATTATAAATTATCTGCAGGGACAACTGCAGCCCGGAGATTTAGTGGTATCCATGGGCGCTGGCCCCGTTTGGGAAATTACACATGAATTGGTACGCCGGTTTTGAGACCGCGGTAACGGAAAATGTACCTTTGGCACCCAAGACGTGGTTTAACGTCGGCGGGCCGGCGCGTTATTTTGTCGAGCCGGAAGATGTTGCCCAGACCGCTGCCATTCTGCTGCGTCTGCGCGAAAATGACATCCCCATCTATGTCCTCGGTTCTGGAGCCAATCTGCTGGTCAGCGATGCCGGCGTCAACGGAGCCGTCATTCATCTCAATCGCAGTGCATTCAAAACCATCGCATTCGAGGGACGCCAAGTTTCCGCCGGAGCTGGGGCTGATGTTCAACGATTAATCCGCGAATGTGCACACAAGGGGCTTTCTGGACTGGAATGTCTGGCGGGAATTCCAGGCACAGTGGGCGGCGAAGTACGGATGAACGCCGGCGGTGCCTTTGGAGATATCGGATCGCAGGTGCTGGACGTTACCGTTATGGATATCAACGGCCAGAGCTATACCCGGCAGCGCGATGATCTGGTCTTTGAATATCGCCACTCGAACATTACTGCCAAACTGATTCTCGCCGCCACCTTTGAACTTATCCCGGACGACCCCAACCGAATTGCCGAAAAAGTCAAGGAAATCTGGATGTTCAAACGCAACTCCCAGCCGCTGGCCGAAAATAACGCCGGTTGTATATTTAAGAATGTCAACGGTACTTCCGCCGGTCAGTTAATTGATAAAACCGGCCTTAAGGGGCTCCGCATCGGCGGGGCAGAAGTTTCCCAGAGGCATGCCAATTTCATTGTGGCCAAACCTGGATGCCAAGCTGCCGATATCCAAGCCCTTATCACGCAGGTACGCAGGCGCGTCCAGGAAAAATTCTCGGTTATTCTGGAAACCGAAGTCGTCATCTGGTAGCCTGCGCCAGGATGACTCATCGGCTGATCCGCGTATCGGCCGCGGAGACCGGCTTAACAAAGGTATTGTCATGGACGACAACCCAAAATCTCTGGCTATTACACTTCTGGCGGGCGGTATATCCTCCGAACGTGAAATTTCTCTTTTGACCGGTGAGCAAATTGCCGCCGCACTTCGCCGTTGCGGCCACCGTGTATTTCAGGCGGATATTGCCCCCACTAATCTTGCCGCGCTCGACCATCAGCCATGCGATGTTGTTTTTCCGGCGCTGCATGGAACCTTCGGCGAAGACGGCGGTATCCAGGAAATTCTGGAACAGCGCCGCCGGCCCTTTGTAGGTTCCGGTTCCGCTTGCTCACGCCTGGCCATGGACAAACTGGCCACCAAACAAAAGCTGCTCGAAAATTCCGTCCCCACTCCCGACTGGCAGGTGGTGTACTCCGGCAAATTCAAGGACAGTTGGGTACCCGCCAGCGGCATAGGCTATCCGTGTGTGATTAAACCCATTGCCGAAGGCAGCAGTGTGGACTGTGCTGTGTGCCGCGATGCCCAGGAGGCCCGCCAACATCTGGCCTCTACGCTGTCCCGCCATGGAAGCATGTTGGTGGAACGCTTTATCACCGGACCGGAACTGACCGTGGGCATTATCAATGGCACCCCCCTGCCCACCATTGAAATTCGATCCAAGGTGAACTTTTATGATTACCAGGCCAAATACGTCCGTCCCGATACCCAATACCTTTTTGACATTGACCTGCCTGCCACTGTACTCGATGCAGTACGTGCCGCCGCTTTAGACACCTGGCGGCTCGTCGGTGCCCGCCATCTGGCCCGGGTGGATATCATGGTGGATGCCGCCACTTTACGGCCATTCGTGCTGGAAATTAACACCATGCCCGGCTTTACCAGCCATTCGCTGGTACCCAAAGCTGCTCAACATGCCGGCATCTCTTTTGATGAACTCTGTGATCGCCTGGTGTGGATGGCCCACCGGGATGGAATTGTTTCTTCTGCTCTACGCCGCGGAAAGTGAATGTGAACGCCATGGCCGATGACCATAACAGGATGCAAATCCGCCGACCCTGGCAAATTCCCTGGGTGCGCGGCATGCTGGCTGCTTGTGTTGTTGGTGCGGTTGCGGCCGCCAGCATTGAATCCTGGCACTATATTCACAATTATGCCCGGAAAGTTATTCAACAGCGCGATCGCCGCCCCTTAAAACGCATTGTCCTGCTGAATACCCCGCACTGGCTTTCCAAAAGCCTCCTCGATCAGATTGCCCAGGAGGCTGTCAACTATACCATTTTCAATCCGCGCCATCCGGATTACGCCATGCAACTGCGCGATCCCCTCAATGGCTATATTCTTAAAATCCTCGCCCGTCACTATTTACAGGATCAAAGTGTCGGCGAAAATGCCTGGATCAAACGCATTACTTTTATCCGCCGGGCGTGGACGCCCCACTCGCAAATCATCCAGATCGCCGCCGTTTATCGCCAGCCGGCGGCCGTCGTAGTTGGCCCCACCGGCGGTTACCTCCTGTCACCCGGCGGTGTGCGTCTGCCCGGCATGTATAAGACCAGCCAGCTTTCTGCGCTTCGCTGGCTTATCCAGATCATCGGCAGCCAGGCCGCCCCACCGGCGGCCGGTTCCCATGTGGATGCCACGCGTGTAAAAGTTGCTCTGCAACTGATACATTTGCTCTCGCCTCAGCCGTATTATGGCCAGATTGCCGCGATTGACATGCATAATCTGGGTGGCAAAATCAGCTCTCTGGCTCCGCAAATAACGCTGATCACCCGCTTTGGTACGCAAGTATGGTGGGGCCGCGCTCCGGGCCATGAAGGCTTTTATGAAGTGCCTGCGGCCCGCAAGCTCCAATCCCTGGCCAGAATCTACGCCCGCTTTGGCCGCATTGATGCCGGCCGGGCCTATGTAGACATCCGTGGCGACCAGGTGCTGGTGCCCAAGCCCACCACTCAACCCTGAAGGTTGCCAGCCCGGCCAGGCAATAGCCCAGTTGGATAATGGTGCACCCCCGCACCCAACAAAATCGCCCAGACGGTTCGTCAGCGACGCAATAACCGCCGCATATTTTCGATTTCTACGGTATCATCTCATCCTGGTAAGTTTGCCGGAAAGCTGTTCTTTCCGCCGCCCCTGCGAGCAGCTCATGCGCCAAACACCTGATCTGCATATTACCGTGCTTGGTTCCGGTACTTCCGCCGGCGTTCCTATGATCGGTTGCCATTGCCCCGTATGCTCCAGCACCGACCCACGCGACCACCGCACGCGATGCAGTTTGGCAGTTCGTTATGACCAGCATGAAATACTTATTGATACAGCCCCCGAACTGCGCCTGCAAGCCGTAGGCAATGCACTTGATCGCGTGGAAGCCGTCGTGTTTACCCATGGCCATGCCGATCATATCTTCGGCCTCGATGATATCCGCCGCTACAACACCGTACTGGGTCGTCCCATCGGAGTTTACGCCAATTCCGAAACCCTTGGAGTCTTACAACGGGCCTTCCCCTACGCCTTTAACAAACCCACAGACACCGGCGTCTATCGACCGGAACTGGTACCGCATGTCATCAACGGCCCGTTCGATCTTCTCGGCCGCTTATGGATACCCATTCCATTGCGGCACGGACGCGGCGAGGTACTCGGCTTTCGCATCGGCAACTTTGCTTATTGCACGGATTGCTCACAAATTCTCCCGCAGTCCATGGCCCTGCTGCAAAATCTGGACACCTTGATTATTGACGCCCTGCGGCCGCACCCACACCCCACCCATTTTTCCTTTGCCCAGGCCGTGGCCTTGATTAAAGATCTTAAGCCGCGACAGGCTTTTCTCACCCATCTTTCGCACGATGTTTTTCACGCCCGGGCCGAAGCCGATTTGCCCGCACCGGTAAAAATCTGCTATGATGGTCTGCAGTTCAGCGTGCCCTTGTAATCACGCAGGTTTGACCGCCAACAACAAGGCTTTATGGCTATTCTTGATGAAATTCTGGAGCACAACCGCACCTTTGTGCAGCAGCGAGCTTATGAACCACTGCGCACTGACCGTTTTCCATCCAAACGCATGGTCATTTTAACCTGCATGGACACCAGGCTGGTGGAACTTCTGCCGCAGGCCATGGGCGTGCGCAATGGCGATGTCAAACTTATCAAAAACGCCGGAGCTATTGTTTCCCATCCTTTTGGCAGTGTGATGCGCAGTATCCTGGTGGCCGTGTACGAACTCGGTGCCAGGGAAATCGCCGTCGTTGGGCACCACGGCTGCGGTATGGCCGGGCTGAACTGCCAGGGCGTGCTGGAAAAAATGCGACATCGCGGCGTGAGCGATCAGGTGCTGACCACGCTGGAAAATGCCGGCATCAACCTGCATACGTGGCTGGCCGGATTTGACCGCGTTGAAGATGGCGTGCGGCAAAGTGTGGCCATGATTAGCCGCCATCCGCTTTTGCCCCGTGACGTATGTGTGCATGGCCTGGTAATGAATCCAGAAACCGGCTTGCTGGATCTGCTTATCCGCGGAGATGCACCACCGGCAAATTCCTAAGGGACCGCGCAAAAATAAATTCGTGTTTTACGGCGCAGAAATTTTGGCCGCCAGTTAGGCGTGAGTGAGGCGCATACCCCGGCAGTGGGTCTGAAACGAGCGAACAACGAAGCTGGAGGCCAAAAGGGCCAGCCGGAAAGTGCGAAGTTATTTTTGCCCGGTTCCTAAATGGTGTCGTGCCGTTGTAAAGAAATGATCCACTCCGGCGTACCGGCCAGATATTTTTTAAGCAGCTTGCGGCGATGCACATAATATAGGCTTAGCCATCCCTGTCCGCACAGGCCCAGCGCCACAATGGATCCGTACGCGATATACTCAATACTGGTAATCAGCGATGTTACCGCTCTGGCCCCCCCACCCACCGTGGACATGGCCGTAATCACAGAGTGAATTTCCTTTTTCTCAGTAGCGCTCATCCAGCCCAGGCGTACTTCCAGCATCCACCACGAACCTAATACTACAAACATGGTCCCAAGCAGCAATTGATTGCGGATGAGAATGGTCAGCGCTTCGGGCTTAAGGTGGTGAATGCGCTGCCCCTGCCAATGCTCGATAAATCCGGCCACTGTCATCCATAAGCCCATCACCAATCCCGTAATGCTGAAGCTGCCGAAAAAGGCCAGAATGGCTGTAAGTATGCCGGCACTGATCAACCCACCCGCCGTTCGCTGCGCCACCTTTTGACATTTTAAAATTGGAGCCAGTTCCCGTTTGGCCGCACCAATTTGGGTAATTTGTTCCCGCGACAGCGGCCCCGCCGTTCCGCTTGTGCCCAGCAAAGATGCTGCCCGCTCGTTACGCGGAGGCTCACTGGGCATTGGCACTGTCGAGCTGGGATCCATGGGTTCCATCAGATATTTTCCATTTGTCCCGGACCAATCCACCTGCGACATCAGGAACTCTTAATTTCCGCCTGCCCCAACTTCCGATAGCTCCTCAACCCTCAATTATAATACTCGCGAACTCACAAGGAGTTCAAATTCCATCTCCCGTGGACCATTTACATTGCGCTTGGCGGGACTCGAACCCACAACCGTCCGCTTAGAAGGCGGATGCTCTATCCAGTTGAGCTACAAGCGCCAGTACGCAGCCTGGCAACAACGCCGCACTGCCGACAACAAACCTCCCCCCCCATTAGCTATGCTACCATGGATTTTCCATGCTGATAACTCCCCACCGCTACACTTGATTCCATCCCAATCACTGCATACACTGAGTTGGTCGGCGAGGTACAGTTGCAGGAGTAACGCATTATGCCTATCTATGAATACGAATGTAAAAAATGTGGTGCCAATTTTGAACATCTGGCCGCCAGCATGAACAGCGCCGATGAAAATGTTCAATGCCCTGCCTGCCATGCCCGGCAGACCAAACGGAAAATTTCCGTCTTTGCCGTTGCATCGGCGGATGCCGGCGGCGCTTGCATGGAAGCGCCCGCTGGCGGCACATGTTGCTGCGGTAACATGAAAGGTTCCTGTGGCGGTCGAGCGTAAGATATCCCAAAGAAGCCTGTTACAGCAACTGACTCCATTGCCTGCGTTCTAGAGTATGTTAGATGCCCAGTTCACCCATCATTGACCGCCGAATCCTGATGTTTGTGGATGACATCTACGAAGATCTGGAACTTTGGTACCCAAAATATCGCCTGCAGGAGGCGGGGGCTAAAGTAACCTTAGCCGGCCCACGGGCGGGCACCCGATACACCGGCAAACATGGCTATCCCGCCACCTCGGACCTGGCCATAGGCGAGGTTGAAGCTCAAAATTTTGATGGTGTTGTGCTGGCTGGCGGATTTGCGCCCGACAAGCTCCGCCGCGATGAAAAAGTCAAGGACTTGGTCCGCCATTTTCATCAGCAACGGCAACTGGTGGCGGCGATATGCCACGGCGGATGGATCGCCATTTCCGCCGGCGTTTATTCCGGCGTAAAAGTAACCGGATCGCCCGGTATTAAGGATGATCTGATCAACGCCGGCGCCCTCTGGCTGGATGCTCAGGTAGTGGTGGACCGGCATTTTGTAAGCTCGCGCAAACCCGATGACCTGCCGGCATTCTGCCGTGGCATTTTTCAGGTTTTGGCCTCGCAATAAAATTAGCGCCGCCCGGCCAAGGGGTAGTGCTCGCGGAGATTGCCGGAAACAGTCTCAACCCAAGCCGCCGGCAGGCTGTCGATTTCAGCAAAGACGCAATGAGGTGAAATGCTCTTAATGCAGTGTGTTTACCTATTGGTCGTAAACCAATTGCTCGACTACGTTGGCCCAGTGTGGCACAGACATTCTTGTCTGTGGCTGTGAAGGGCCAAGTTTGCTCGACCAAGCCGCTCAGGAGGCCGGGCAGGCTGGAAGTCTGCACCACCAAGGTGCCACAGCTCCTGGATACGCCGTAACTCTGGCCTTTCCGCATGGCCGTGAACGGGTTACGCCGCTCATTTCCTGCCGTGCGCGGCATCCACGATCTGCACACCGGAAAAGCCGATCCAACTGGCGAGAGCTCCGTTGCAACGCAGCGTAATGTTCTTGGCGGTATTGCCTTTGAAGACAACATAATTAGACCCTTTGGAGGTCTTGGCCGCCGCCAGTGTGGTCGCCCTGGAAACAACGAAATTGCCTCCCTGCCAGTTGTAGTTGCAGAAATACGTACTGGTGTGATCGACACTGCCGGTGCTGCCGGCCGCCCGGCTGATGTGAATTTTAGCCAGACCACCGTTAACACCTGCAGTGGCATACACATACACGTCATACCGCGCGTAGGGGATGCCTTTGATGGTGATTTGCGGGCAGGGGCCGATGGTGCCCTTCTGCAAAGTCAGGTTGGCCCCGTTGAATCCCCACGAGGCCCCATCACCCGCCCATATTCCGTGACCGGCCATTGCAGTAACGCTGACCGAGGCTCCTTTGACGGCTTTACCGTTGTTGTTGGTCAGCTTGTACAACGTCCCTCCGTTGCTGTGTCCATTGGGATCGCTGCTGTCGATGGTAAGGTTGTTCCAGTGCTTCTGCGGTACCACGCCGGCCTTATCCGCTTTGGCCAGGGTCGAGGATGACGCATCCTTGCCCACAAAATGCACCCCAATACTTTGCGCGCCGGCGACCGCTGGAATTAATAATGCCACCAATATGCCAAATCAGATTTTCAGTTTCATGTGAGTCTCCTTGTATTAAAAAAGTTTAAGGTGTTTTGGTTCTTAATTCTGTAACCGTTCACGGCTACGTCGACAGGCCAGAGTTACGGCAGTTACGAGGTACCCAAGAGCAGGGGCACCCCTTGTGGTGCAGGCTTCCAGCCTGCCCGACCTCTCTTAGTGAACGGCTACTTAATTCTTTCCAATCGACCACGTCGGCAAAAGCAAAGTAATGCTATGGCTGCCGCAGCACTTTTATTTTTTACCGGCCGGGGTTTGGCCCTGGTACACGCGAATCCAAGCCACGTACATGTCGGCCAATCCGTTATAACGGGACAAGTTTACCGGCCATCCGCCACCGGTGGCCAGATTGATCAGGAAAAACAGCGGAAGTTTCTTACATATAGGCAGCGTCGGGTGATGGCCCACCTCTATATTATCCACGTAATAACTGGTCTCCCGCGGGGTAATTTTGCAGCCATAGGTGTGAAAGGTTTCATACCATGTGGATGGAATACCGAAGGCTTTCATGTGGCAGGGATGGGGATAGGGAAAATCGCGATGGAGCATGGCGTTGGTGATCCGGGCCAGTTTGGGCGGATAGTTCCAGTCGTGCGGCGTGATCATAAAAGTGTCGCCGGCGTTCGGCTCATGCGGACCGTTGCCGCCGTAGCCCTCCAAAATGTCAAGTTCATCGCACGGTTTGATGCTCGGCTTGAGCATATTGTCGGTGAGCAGCCAGAAGGCCGGCCAGGTGCCGGGAGCGTTCGGGGCAATAAAGCGGCACTCAAAATAACACGGCGGCCGGGCCGTAATCCCGTGGCCGTCGCTGTGTACTGACGAGATCAGCCCGGTGCTCTCTGTTTTCTGATCTGCGCGAATCCGCAGGTACGATCCCACCCGTTTGAAGGGGTTGTGCGGCGAATGGAATCTGGTGAATTTGAGCGGCCAACTAAAATCCTGCCAGCCGTGCGGAGGCTTGTGGTCATAGAAAGTATACTTGTGGCCACTTCCGATGGATAACGGTCCGGTGAAACCATCCGCGAAAATCAATTTCATGCCCTTGGCCGCCGGGGGTGGATTTTTCGGCAAGCCCTCATGCCACGCTACACCACCCTTGTTGTAAAGCTGCAGATAACAGATATCCCGATGCGACGCGTTGTGGCCGTAGATGCGAATGGTGATGGGGCCGTGCGGGTATTTGTCAGCCGGAAAAACAAACGAACCATCTCCGGCGGCATTCAACTTTGCTCTGGCCACTGTAGAGTCATGGCCGAAACCTTTACCTTGGTGCCAGCATTTGGCCGTGATGTGGGCCACTCCGGGGGTGGATATTTTTATCGTCGTGTTGCCCTGGATGGTCGAGCAATATGGCGGCTGCGTCACGTTGATGAGCCGGGCGAAATTGTTGAACGCCTGTGCCGACCCACACAGGGCCAGAACCACGGACACCACCGCAAGTGAAAGCAATACGGGCAGTTTTTGAAGCAATTGCATCATTAATATAACCTTTCTTCACAATCATATTACTATTATATAAAATGGTATTACTGCACAGTCGTGCGGGGAAAGTCGCGATTTTATCCTGAAAACTCCACTCCCAACGATGCTGAACCTGGCTTTCATCGGGGTTGGCCGAAAATATTGAAAGTTCATTGTCCAGGAGCATAAGGGGAAGTCATGCCTACACAGCCTGCTTTCAAGGTGCCTCCCAATCACGGCGACGGCGGCGGTGGATTTATAATGCTCCACACCTTAGTGTTTCGCGTGTAGCTGATATAATCTCCTGCAAAGTCATAAAAATAATTAGTTATGTTCCACCCCGCGGGCCACGGGCCCGCAAATGGCTGCTGGTTGATTAATTGGCCCGGCGTAAAGGAGGCGGCATGTCCATCATAAAAGGCCACGTTCGCCCATGAATCGTCCAGGCTCATGCCATGCAGAAAACGTATCGCGCCCTGGTTAAAATATGTGGCACCGTTATCCGGCTGGAACTCTCCGATCATGCCAAAACCGTTCGCTGGAGCATCCATAGAATCTTCCAGCATAATCGTCCCCGCCGGGTCCGGCACATTCGTCAGCCGTTCAACGGTGGCGGTAAATGGAATTCCATCCGGGTGCGTGTAAGTGCCGTTGGTTGTAAAAAGTTTTCCCTGCGGCCAATCATTGGGTTGCAGCATTGCATAGCAACTCGCCCCCATCCCGGGTTTGCCTACCGGATCATAAGTGCCGTACGGTGCAGCCGGGCACACACTTACTGCCGGCGACAGGTATACTTCGGCGTTGGAGTCCTGATTCATGTCGTATCCTCGGCAGAGGAACATGTTCCAGTCATCAATGTTGCCGGAATACCAGTAAGCAGAGGATTCCTCCAGAATAAAACCGTTCCAATCGGTGGCGTATTCATCCAGACCCATCGCGCATTGACGCAAATTACTCAGACACACTGCCGACTCCGCCTGCGCCCGTGCCGCCGCCAAGGCCGGAAGCAGCAGCGCAATCAAAATGGAGATAATCAAAATCACCACCAGCAACTCCATCAGGGTAAAGCCGTGTAGGGGTCTCGAGGTTTTGGGATTAGACTTCCGCAGTGTATGACTTTTTACAACCCCTAACATGGAGAGTCATATTATGCCCGAAGCCACTCCAGCCTTCAAATCGTTCGTTGGTGTTGATCTTCATAAATCCACCGTTACCCTTGTTTCCGTTGGTACTGTCGGTACAGAACTCCAGTCTCTAAGCTGCCATACCAAGTGTGTGGGACGCATTGAGGAATTGATACGTGCTCAGAATCAGCCTTGCCATCTGGCCGTCGAAGCCATTGGCTTTGTCCCGATTGCCATCGGGATTCATCGACAGCTTCCAAGAGTGCGTCGCACGTATGGACATTGCCGACGTCACCGAGCTCAACCGACTCCGTGGCAAGCGGCGGAAGAACGATCACAACGACGCTCTGGATGCCGCGGTGCGCCTGGCCCACGGCAACTGTCCCCTCGGCTGGATCGCCGATGAACACGTATCGCATTTGCATCAAACTTTCAGCCAACACGACCATAATTTTTATGGTTTTCCCTTGGCGTAAACACGGACGTATTTAACGTACATATACGCAGGGCTGACAGCTTTATCTATCGGCCATCCGCCGCCCATGGCCAGATTCACCAGCATATACAGCGGTACCTTGGCAGCTTGAGGCGTTTTTTGTTGTTCAAACTTGCGACCGTCAAAATACCAGGTGACATGTCGAGGCGTTACCATCACGCCATAGTTATGAAAGCCGCTGTCCATGCCGGGGGCGTCGATATCATCACCCTTGCCCCAATGGTGCGTGGGGTACCACACATGCAGAGTGCCGATATCCAAGTGCGGAAGCACGCCATAGTGCTCCACCACATCGATTTCCGGATTGGGCACTTTAGGGTTGGTAACCGAGGGCTGGCCCAACAGCCAAAACGCGGGCCAGGTGCCCAGACTACCGGGAAATTTGGCCCGCATCACAAAATAGCCGTATTTCTGGGCAAAACCCTGTCCTTTGGTATTCACGGAGGCGATGAGGCCCGCCTGCCATTGGCCTTTCTTTTTCACCGCCGCAATGCGCAACATTCCATTTTTAACCGCAAAAGGAAAGTTATTTGTTTCCGGCATAAACGTGGCATTGCCGAAGGTGCCCTTGGTGGCAGTAAACCAGCGCGTGCCCGGACCATTGGTGGAAATGCTAAGCTTATGAAAATTATCATTGAAAGTGACCTGGTAGCCCTTGAGGTTGAGGGTTTTGGGTGGCAGTTTCGGCAGAGGCGCGTTGGCCGCCACGGTAATGATTCCCACCTGATAGGCGTCCTGGCCCAAAGCGATGACGCCCTTGCCCGCGTGGAGTTTTACGCGCCCCGCTTGGTTGTACAAACCTATGGTTATTTTATATTGGCCGTCCTTGGCGGTAATCGGTACATAAATTCGTTGCACATTGTTGACCCGGCCGGACCAAACCGAAGTCGGCACCGGCGGGTTATAATCCGCCTGGAAGGCCATGTTGCCTTTGGCCCCAAGACAATGCACAAAAACGGTAAAATCTCGCCCCATGGGCTGGGCCAGCCAGCGGATCGTTACTGGAATTTGGTAGCCGGGCCGACAACCGGCGGCGGAGAGCTTCGCGGACAGTACGGTTACCTGACCGGTATGGGCCTGGTAAAGCTGAAAAGCATTGAATATGGAAGAGTTATTCATAGCCCCCAGCACCACAATTTTTCCCTGCGCATTGGGACGCACATTTTTAAATACCTCGTAGTTCGTGCCAAGCTTATAACCGGTCAGCAGCTTAGGGTTGCTCATCTGGTAGCTGTATTTGTAGGCCATCACCTTGGCGGTGCCCGCAGCCAGCTTCAGCCACACGGTGGATTTGGTTTGGGGATCGCCCTTGACGTAGGCACTGTAGATATACAAATCGTATTTTCCATGCGGGCTAAGGCCCTGAAGCATCAGGCGGTCGCGAAACGGCTTGGCAGGAGTGGCCAGGTTGCCGCCGCCGCCATTCCAGGTGGCGGCTGGAAAGTTCATGAAGGCTTTGGCCGGGGCATTCTGCGACCAGGCCTTTTGGTTGGTGGGAGAGAGGGCCTCAAAGCTGCCGGTAACACCCGTCGGTTCGCCGTTGGAATCAATCATACCCTTGGAGGTGACCGGCCATTGGGGAAAGGTTATTTTTTTTGGGCTTATACCAATGTATTGCCAGACATTTTTACCCACAGACGGTGCTGCGGCCACAGTACCGTTGGGCACCACGGGTTGGTGGTTATAATATTGGTCTCCCCAGCCCAGGGAAACATTGATCAGCATTTTAGCTTGGGCCAGCCCGGATCCGCCAAGCACAACAAGGGCCGCGGCCAGAGCCGCGAAACTGGAAAGCTTCATTGAGGGTAATCCTTTCAGATATGCAGTTTTCTAGAATAGATAAAAACACTAAAAAGTTGCAGGCGGTGCCGCCGATGCGCGTCTACGCCATGGCAAGCACCAGATACACATCCGGCTTTACAAGCGCACCGCTAAAAAGGGCGGGAAGCGTCTTCAGAGTAATGACTACAAGCCGCCAGCGGCAAAACGCCGCAAATTCATTGCACCGGTGAGCCATTTATAATCTGGATCAGGTTGTGGGCAAAGTTGTAAAAGCGTATCACCTTGTCTGTAGTCTGGTAAAGCTGGCCAGGCGAAAGCGATTCGGCATGGCCATCATAAAATACGCAATTGGCCAGTTCACCGGCCACACCATTGCCGTGCGGTGTATAAATGTCGCCGTTGTAGGGCCCGGGGTAGTCGGGGCAGAATCCAGCGGATTGTTCACCCGGCTGCCACGCACCGTTATAGGGCCAGTTCCAGTTCGTGTAACTATCCGACAGCAAGATGGTACTACTGGGTTGGGGAACTTCATTCAATCGTTCCACCAGCAGATTCCACGTATCAGCCGGAGCACTTGCGGGTGCAGCCGTTTGCCATTGCATAAAACTCATATTCGGAATGGTGTATTGCGTGTAATAATCCGGCAGGCATGCGGCATAGGCATCTTCCGGAAAATTATTCACGCTGGTCATGGGTGCCGGATTGGTAGGGCAGAAGGTGACGCTCGGCGGGATGTAGACAGATAAGCCGGTCTGGGGAACGCCAACCTCGTTGGTACCCAGGGACATCCAGTTGGTCCAGAACAGATCCTGTCCGTTTCCCGGATAATTGGCTTGGGAAAAGGTTACAATGGTATCTTGGTTCTCTTGGCCGTATTCAATAAACCCCAGGCCACACTGCCGCAGATTGCTTAAACATACTGTCTGCTCCGCCAAAGCTCGCGCTGCGGCCAACGCCGGCAGAAGCAGGGCAATAAGAATGGCAATGATGGTAATCACTACCAAAAGCTCGACAAGAGTAAACGCTCTGCATTTCATGGCACACTCCTTTGGAAACCAAGAAAAGCCGGCCGTGTGGACAAGCCACACGGCCGGCGATAAATCCATTTGACTTTTTACGCTTTACTGGGGCTTCGTCGTTTAACCAGCAACAGGCCGGCGCCTGCGACCGCCATCAGGCCAAGGGCGGCAGGTTCGGGAACGGCGGATGGAATGATCTGAATGCCATCAAGGCCGTAATAGCTGCCGTTGTCGAATACGGTTAGGGTCTGCGAAGAACCGCTCAGGTTGTCAAACTCAACATAATTACCCGTGGTTGCTGTAGCAGAGCTCGTAGCCGTTGACTGTGTCCATGCGCCAAGAGTGTTGGATGAATTGAGATAATAGTTGGTGCCACCCAATCCGATTTCCTCCAACGTAGGGTTGCTGCCGAAATACATTGGGTTTACGTAGGCGATAATGTCATAGTTGGCTGCGGTAATGCCCGACAGGCTCAGCGTTGCATTGCCGTTGCTTTGCACACCCGCCGCCTCAGTGGCCAAGTCTTGATCGCCGCCACTGGGAAAAGTATTGCCATTAGTCCCAGATACTCGGGTGTAGGAGTAGCTGTAAGTAACCCCCGAGCTGGCACCGGTGGAGTTTAGCAGGATACCACCTGCGTTAGTCGTGCCGCCATTGGCGGTTTGCGTACTTATATTAGGACTTCCTGCAGGTGCTTGGTAATTTTGGATACCATCAATCTGGTAGTTCCAATAGGGTTCCGAAACAACACCTGCTGTTGTCGCGGAATTGGTTATGGCTCCATATCCTGGGCCCAAGACAGGAGGCGGGGAACTGGCATTGCCATTGCCGCCGAACTGTAAACTCACGACAGGGCCGGTGGGGATCACGGTCTCGTTGGCCTGCGAAGGTGCGGTCAACGCGAGAGTACCAATGGCCGCAGTAATGGCGGCTGCGACGGCCAAGGGTGCCGTGCCGACTTTCGGGAAACGATACGAGATTGAGAAAAACCTGGACAACATAAGAAACTCCTCTACCCCTAAGGGGTGAACATGGACATTTGCCCGCCAAACCGGGCGGACCGCGGTACATCCGCTACAACGCGGATGTGGACACTGAACTCCAGTCAAGGACTGCATGCACAAACATCGAAAAGTATAACCAGCGTGCAGCCTGATAGTTTCAACGTTTGAATATTAGCACACGCATCGATGGTAAGTCAACATAATTTAGAAACAATTTTTTATAACTTTACCATAATAATGAGCCATGAGAATTCTCCCCTGCGTCAGGCCGCCCGGCTCCATTATCAAGCACAGAAGCCCGGTGCGACTGGATGATCATCATTATGAACAATAAAACCAGCCATAATCTGCGCCAAATACAATTCTCCAATGGACTTGGTACAACATCATACAAGGGCTGTCTGCGATCAGTTATCCACGGCATATAGTGCTAAATATACCTTACTGTATTACCCAATATCCCGCTAATATTGTCCACTTTTGGGGCGCGGGATATGACAACTCAAAGAGCCTGTAACCTTCTTTTCTGGTCCATTTGGAGTTGACTCACCACCCAAAATAACTATATCCTGATTTCATATTTAACCGTGCCCGACATTTGGAAATGCTGCCGCTTGATAGAAACCAAACCGTTACCTCTTTTGGAGATTATTCACAATGGCCAAGCTCACCATGCACCTGATCGGCAACGCCCATTTGGACCCGGTCTGGCTTTGGGATTATCGCGAAGGGCTTAACCAGGGACTCATCACCTGCCGCACCATTTTGGATTTGATGGATGATAATCCGGAACTTACGTTTAACCGCGGGGAAGCGGCCATTTACCGCCATATAGAGCAAACCGATCGCGATACGTATTTACGCATCCGGCGTTATGTCAAGCAAGGCCGGTGGGATGTGGTGGGCGGCAGCGTCATTCAACCCGATGATAACTTGCCGGCCACCGAGGCGTTGGTACGCCAATTTACCAGCGGACTATCTTACTTTAGCGCCCGATTCGGCCGGCGTGTGCGTGTGGCGTGGGCGGCGGACTGCTTCGGCCATTCTGCAGGGATACCGGAAATTTTTGCTCACGCGGGCATCCAATACTTCGCCTTTACCCGCCCTGACCGGGAAACCGTGCCCTTGGAAAAGCCGGCGTTCTGGTGGATCGGTCCGGGCGGATCACGCATTTTGGCGTACCGCCCGCTCGGAAATTGGTATGGTACGGAACGCATCGAAATACCCGCCCGGTTGGATCAGACACTGGAACTGGCCAGGCATCAGGGCTTGGTCCATGTGGGGGTATTTTATGGGTTAGGCGATCATGGTGGTGGACCCACCAGGCGTCATCTGGCCGACATAAAGGCATGGGCCAATGCTCATCCCGAGGTAACGGTAATCCATTCCACGATGCACCGATTTTTTGCCCAGTTGGCAACAGAGATCCGCAGCCAGAAGAGAGGATTCTTACCCGAGGTGGCCGGGGAACTCAACTTTTGTCTGCGCGGATGTTACAGTACCATGGCCCGGTTTAAATTCCTGTACCGCCAGGCGGAAAATTCTCTTATTTCGGCGGAAACCACGGCTGCCGCCGTCGCTATGGCCACTGCAACCAAGCCCAGCCCATCCGCTGCGTCCTGGGAAACGCTGCTATTTAACGCCTTTCACGACATCCTGCCCGGCACCAGCATTGAACGCGGTTTTGCCGATCAGATATCTCAGCTCGGCGCGTGTCTCTCGGATGCCCAGCAGCAGCGATTTCAGGCCCTGAATACTTTGGCCATGCAGGTGGATACGCACGTATTACCTGCGGCCGACTCGGACAGCCCGGTTGGCAATGCGGTGCTCGTATTTAATCCACATCCCCGCCGCTTTGCGGGTTTGGTGGAAATTGAAGCCTGCATGGACGACCGGCAAATTCCCAAATACCAGGGCCCGACACTCGATGAGTTGCCCGTGCGTGTGTTGGATCATCGTAAAAAGCCCCTGCCGTTTCAATTAACGACCACGGAAAATAGTTTCGCCCCCCATATTGCCTGGCGGCGCAGAGCCATTGTACCGGTCATACTGCCCCCCATGGGCTGGTCGGTGTTGGAAATGGCATGGGTGGAAGGATCGCCGTCCCCGATCGGACCAACCGTCACCGCACCGACAACAGCGCACACAGCAACAGACGGTAGTTCGACAGACATTGATAACGGCCTTTATCATGTAACTGCGAAGATGGAGGATGCCGGAATCACCATACTGCGCAACGGACAACCGTTATCGGGAAACGGCATGCTTGCGGCGGCGGTATTTGCGGACTCTGGCGGTTCATGGGGCGGATCCGGCGAGTCGCCCGCAGCGCTGAAAACTGCACCGCAGGAGCGATGGCCGGTCACGCAATGCCGGATTTTAGAAAGCGGCCCGTGGCGGGCGGCATTATGGGTGCAATTACAAGGTCCCAAATCCAGCATGGAATTGACCATTCGCCTGGCCGCCGGGCGCGATGCGGTGGATATCGCAGCGCGGGTGCACTGGCAACAACGAGCTGCACGGCTGAGGCTGCTTTTTTCGGTCAAAGAGCCTTCGCCATCGGTGGAATATGATGTGCCAGGAGCCAGTGTGGTGCGCCAGATCGAAGGAGAAGTTCCCGGCGGCAGATGGTTTCGGGTGCTTGGCAGGGATGGGGGTGCTGGAGGATGGGGCTTCGCCAGCGATGCACTCTATAGTTTTGGAGTCGGCGATGGATTCGTAACAGCCACCATATTGCGCGCCACGCGCTTCGCAGCCAGCGAGTCAATGGCCGCAGACCAGCAACCTTGGATACCCGGCACCGATATCGGCGAACATAAATTTAATTTTCTGCTCACCGGAAATAGCGCGATTCTGCCAGAGCTTGCCGCGGAACTGGAAAATCCGCCGGTGGTGCAGTTGATACCCGCCAAACTCGGCCGCATGCCGGCGCAAGGCAGCGTGCTGGAGTTGAAGCCGGCCAGTCTGGAATTGTTGGCACTCAAGCCGGCGGAAGATGGCAACGGTTGGATATTGCGGGTACGCCATACAGGCAAAAAAGCGGTGCGCCCGCAGTTGAAATTACTGGGCACAACTGTTGTCCTTGGCCCGGTGCAAGCCAATCGCATCGCCGCATATCGCATTTCCAAGGCCGGCGGGAAGTGGCAAGCCCGCGGGTGTAACGCGACCGAGCTTGGTGAAGACCTGTCAAAATAAACTGGCAGCCTGCCAAGCCGGTGTGTTGGCCGCCCATGTAACAGGGCGGTCCTGTGAAAAGACATACCTTTGATCCGCCGGTGCGGGAAGCTCTCAATTTATTTTTTTCATAATCAGCAGATAATTGAAGCCGCGCAGAAAGTAATTTCCTTCGATGGCGGCGGTATGCCAATGATTGCGTTTCAGTGTGCGGTTGTGGCGCACTACCGCAATAATGTCCACCGGCTGGAAACGTTGGCGCAGCAACGAAAATAATTCAAAGCCAATGGGAATAAAGGGACGCCCTTTTTTGAACGAATCACTCACGTACACAGCCATGTACCGGCGACTTTTCAGCACGCGTTGAATCTGGCCGAAAACTTCATTCATGGCTCCAAAGTAGGCATTGGGACCGCGACCCACAGGGGCTTCGCCGGCATTGAGTTTTCCGATGCAGCGTGGATCATCGGAATAGTCCACATGCGTACTGTAAGGCGGATCGAGAAAAACAAAATCGACGCTGGCGGCAGACAGCGGAATATGCCGGGCATCAGCGCTTTGAATATCATCCCGGCTGGGCAAGAGGTCAAAACCGATACCTTTGCGCTGCAGTTCCGCCGCAACATCCAGGGTGGTTCCGCTGCCGCACATGGGATCCAGAATCACATCGCCGGGGCGGGTGTAACGGGAAAGTAAATTCCATATAACCCAGGCGGGGGTGGCTCCGATGTAATCTTTGTCGCCATGAGGTTCCCGGCCATAGTCCTGGGAAGGATATTCCCAAAGCGTGGTGGTGCAAATTCGTACGGGCGGTTTATTATGGGGAAAAGGCACCGAAGTTATCCTGAAGTCAGCGGTAGTTGTTGAATTGCAGCGGAATAGCCGGAGGCTTGGCGCGCAGGGCGGCAATGACCGCCTGCAAGTCGTCTTTTTTGGGGGAACTGACGCGCAGTGCGTCACCTTGAATGCTGGCATTCACCTTAAGCCCCAAGTCCTTAATCTGTTTTTGCAAAGCCTTGGCGGTGTCGCGGTCGATGCCGCTTTTGAGTTTCAGCTTCTGGCGGACGGTGTTGTGCGTAGCGATTTCCAGTTTTTGCCGATCCAGACAGCGCGGGTCCACGCCACGTTTGGTCATTTTGGCCACCAGCACCTGCAAGACGGCTTCCAATTGCGGTTCGCCATCGGCGGTCAGTACAATGAGCTTCTCTTTTTTATCAAGGGCACCCACGCCGGCGGCAGTGCCGCGGAAATCGAAACGGGTGATAATTTCCTTTTGGGCCTGCACCACAGCGTTATCCAACTCCTGCAGGTTGACCTCACTGACGATATCAAAACTTGAATCCGCGGACACGAGGATCTCCTTTCATGGCCTTAGGCGGTCAGACTTCACCACGCGCCCCCTGCGGGCGGACGCGGCAAAGGCCGGCGGCCAGCAGCATATTTTACCAGTGGCCCGGCCAACACCGCCAGCACGAACATCCATACAACAATCAGCAAAATATTTCTGGCCCATGCGGAATGTTGCGGCACGTTCATCTCGTTCCAGGTCGGTTTGGCCCGTACGACGATCGGCGGCAGGTGCGCCGTTCGGGCGACTACCGAGGCAGTTGGCGCGGTGGCGGATCGCGCCTGCATTATGGCGGCGGTGCTGAGAATGACGACAATAGCCAGGCCGATCATCAGTTTGGGAAACAATTTTTTTCTTCCTGCACAGGCCACCTACGGTATAACCTTGTTGAGCGGGTAACTGATCAGTCCAGAAGCCCCGGCGCGCTTTAACTGAGGAATCAGTTCGCGTTCGCTGCGCTCTTCTATGATCACTTCCACGGCCACCCACAAGCCATCGGCGAGGGGTGAAATAGTGGGAGATTTTTCGGCGGGCAGAATTTTAAGGACCGCCTCGAGCTTTTCTCGCGGGGCATTAAGCTTCAGACCAACTTTCTCGCGGGCGCTGATGGCTCCGTGCAGAAGCAGTGCCATGTTTTCCATCTTCTCGCGTTTGAACGGGTCCGCCCAAGCCTGGTGATTGGCAATCAGCCGGGTGGTACTGACCAACAGAGTATCAATAATTCGCAGGTTGTTGGCCCGGATCGAAGAGCCAGTCTCTGTGATGTCCACAATGGCATCCAGCAGACGGGCCTTGACTTCAGTGGCCCCCCAACTGAATTCCACTTTAACGGGGATGTTTTTTTTCTGAAAATATTCCCGGGTTACATTGACCAGTTCCGTGGCAATTACGCCATCGCGCAAATCTTCCGGTGTGGTCAGGGCTGATTCCTGCGGTACTGCAAGCACCCACCGGGCGGGCCTGCTGGTGGCCTTGGAATAGACCAGTTCAGCCACTTCATGCACATTCGACCCATTTTCCTTGATCCAATCAGAACCGGTAAGACCCACATCAATGACGTTTTCTTCTACGTAGCGCGACATTTCCTGAGCCCGAAACATCACCACTTCAATAGCCGGATCATCAATGGATGGAAAGTAACTGCGATCGTTGACCGAAATGCGCCAGCCGGCTTTGGCGAATAAATCGACCGTAGAGTCCTGTAAAGAACCTTTCGGAATTCCCAGCCGCAGAATGTTGGTACCAGGTTTTAACATCAGAATACCTTTTTAATTGCGTTGTTTACATTGATACTGAGCCTTCGTCCGCCGCGCCGGACGAACCCGTATTAGTCCTTATTGGAAGGCTTGGGCTTCCCTTTTGCGGGTGCTCCGCCGGCCTTTTCCGGGGAAGCATCACTCCCTTTTTTCCGGTACGTCCTGGCCACGTGCGCCGGGGTGGTCGCAGATTCAGTACCGACCCCCGACTGCTGCGTTTTGACCGGGGACACCTCGGGGGCATCTTGGGGCGGGGCTACAACCGTCGAGGGATTTCGTGTGACAGCGGGCCAAACCTTGGGCATCCAGTCCTCCAAATCTTTACGGGAAGCCCGGAAAAACATCCCCATCTGCGGAGCCCGAATCTGGCGTTCCAGCACCTGCTGTAATTCCAGCACCGTACATTCTTCGGTAACGACCTGTTTGTTTTTCAACCATAAAATCAGCTTCATATCCACAGGCGCGGCGGGAACACCGAAACAATCCAATGCCACTGCAGCTTCTACATAAGGATTGATGCCGGCAAGAGACTTAAGATACTTGCGAATTTCCGGCTTGTGCATCTGATGCAGACTTTCCAGACTCATCTGCTTTTCACGCTCAAAAATGGCCTGCAACGTGCGATGCAACGAAGCGCAGCGCCCTTCCGCAAACGCATAACGCACCCCCAAAATGGCCGCCAGTTCAATGGCCGGCGTTACGCGCAATTCATTGTAATCGGTCATGGTCGAAACCAGTCGCTGTACGGCGCTTTGCGCCCGGCTCATTTCCGCATCGTATTCCAGAAACGCATGCACCAACCGGGCCAGCGGCTCCATTTTCGGCCCTTCCGGTGGAGCATGTCGGGTCCAGCGGGTGATGAGCTTTTTTAGAACATCTGATTTAACATGGCTTTTAGTCATCTGCTATTCCTTTGGATTCAGCGAGAAGGCGGTCAATTTCCGCCTGCTTTTTAAGCGAATGATCGAGCACAAAGCTCAAATGGGGAGCCATACGCATGGATAACGCTTTGGCGACCTCGTGCTGCACGAAAGCGTTGGCATGTAGCAGGCCCTGAAAAACCGTGGCCTCAGGTAACGAAGAAAGAATACTTACATAAATTTTGGCTTCACGCAGATCCGCAGTAACCTCCACCCTGGTTACGCTGACAATGCCGGTAACGCGCGGATCTTCAAGATCACGCAGCAAGACCATGGAAACTACGCGCCGAATCTGCGATTCAATCTTGCGCTGTCGGACACTCATGTCTAATTCGCCCTTCGCCTCTTAGAAGCTTTTATGGGAAAATACCGAAAATGGAGTCAGCCGGCACCTTACAGAGTTCTGGCCACATCCACCGTTTTGTACGCCGCGATGATATCGCCCACTTTAATGTCATCGCGGCCCGCCAGCTTCAAACCACATTCCAGGCCCGCACGCACTTCGCGGGCATCTTCCTTGAAGCGCCGCAGTGAATCAAGCACCAGATGATCAGCCACTGTTACCCCGTCACGGATCAACCGATATTTCGCGGTTCGCTGCAACACACCGTCGGTTACCATACACCCGGCAATACTGCCCACACGGCTCACGCGTATCACCTGCCGCACTTCCGCATGGCCGATGATCTGGTCCTGTTTTTCGGGGGCCAACATGCCGGTAAGTGCTTTGTGGATATCGTCGGTAATTTCGTAAATGACACGGTAAAGACGAATATCCACGCCGCGCCGTTCGGCAAGTTTGCGGGCGCTTTCGTCAGGCTCTACGCAAAAGCCGACAATGATGGCCTTAGAGGCTTCGGCGAGCAGCACATCGCTCTCGGAAATTCCGCCCACAGCCGCATGGAGCAACCGCACCTGTACTTCCTTGGAAAGTTCGCGGGTCATGGTCTGGCGCAGCACATCCACGGACCCCTGCACATCGGCCTTGAGAATCATGTTGAGTTCCTTGATCTCGCCGCGCTTGATTGTATCAAAGAGGTTTTCCAGCGTTACCTTGGTACGCTGGGCGATGTCCGATTCACGGTCGGCGTGGGCACGTTCCTCGGCAATGCTCTTGCTTTTCGCCAGGTCGTCCACTACGTACAACGGATCCGCGCCAATAGGCACATTGTCCAGCCCAAAAACTTCCACCGGCGTGGCCGGCCCGGCTTCGGTTACGGGTCGCCCATGATCATCCAAAAGTTGGCGAACGCGCCCGGACGCCGGGCCGCACACCATGGCATCGCCGATGCGCAGCGTACCATTTTGCACCATCACCCGGGCCACCACACCGCGCAGCGGATCCATAAACGCTTCGATGACTGTACCACGCGCTGGTAGCTGTGGCGAGGCTTTTAATTCGCGCAGAGCCGCGGTGTAATCGAGATATTCAATGAGTTCTTTCACGCCCTGGCCGCTGGCCGCGCTGGTTCGCACCACTTCCACATCTCCGCCCCATTCCATCGGATTCAAACCGTGCTCGGCCAGTTGACCCAGCACCTTGTTGACGTTGGCCTCGGGCTTGTCAATTTTATTCAGCGCCACCACAATCGGTACGCCGGCGGCTTTGGCGTGGTCGATGGATTCCACCGTCTGAGGCATCACGCCGTCATCGGCGGCCACCACCAGCACCACCACATCCGTCAGATTGGCTCCGCGGGCTCGCATAGCGGTAAAGGCCTGATGCCCCGGGGTATCTAAAAAAGTAACCCGCTTTGGTTTGCCGTCGGAACCGGTCAGGCTTACGGTGTAAGCGCCGATATGCTGGGTGATGCCGCCGGCTTCACCGGCAGCGACATTGGCCGAGCGAATCTTGTCCAGCAAGCTGGTCTTGCCATGGTCCACATGGCCAAGAATGGTCACCACGGGCGGGCGGGCGGATCGCTCAGCGGCATCAGCAATTTGTTTGTATTGGCGCTCCAATACCACGTATTGGGATTCTTTTTTCTTGATAATCAGCTCAATACCGTATTCCAGGGCCAGCATCTGCGCCACGTCCAGATCCAGACTCTGGTTGACCGTGACCATGGCTCCCTGGGTCAACAGCTTTTTAAGCATGTCGCCGGCTTTGACGCCCATCAATTCAGATAGATGCCGCAGCGTTACCGGCGGGGTGATTTCAATGGAAGACGGTTTCTGCGCCGGCGCATGCGCCGCCACCGTCTTTTGCTGCGCCTTATTCAGTTGTCGCCGACGTACGCGCAACATGCCGCCGGTGGCTGACGCCAGCCGTTCTGCCCGGTCCTGCAAATCCGCCTCCCGCCACTCGCGGATCAGATCAACATCCGCTCCGCCCAGCCGCCCGCCTTGATGTCTGGCCGTGCGGCCTTTATTGCGACGGGCCTTGGCTTCCTCATCATCAAGCAGGGGCTCACCCGGCTTGCCACGATTGCGGTGTGATCCACCGCCACCCGATGAAAACGACGACGTACGATCCATCATGGGGGCAGGTTCACTGGAATAAGGCGAAGGCCGAACCCGAGATCGCGGCGGTTCCACTATTTCCGGCGCGGCAATGCGCACCACATTCGGACCTTTTAACTGGGCCGGTGCCGGCACATGGCGCGGTCCAGCAGGCGTTACCACCGGCTTGGCCACCACATTCGGTACTCCGCGCGGCACCACCGGTGCCGGCGGTTTAACCGGCTTCATAGGAATTTCCGCAGTCGGCTTGGCCGGTACATCCGTGACAGATTTAGCAGCCGTTTCCGCCGGCAAACGGTCTGGTGTTGCAGCCATCGGCTTGGCCACTGGTTCTGGGGGAATTACAGCGGGGGCCGAGATTGGAGCTTCCGCCACAGATGGCCCTTCAGAAGGCACACTCACTGGTGCGACCGGTACTACTTTGCGGGGTCTCCCGCGCGGGCGGCGAGCCGGGGCCTCTGTCGAGGGTGTTCTATCGGTCGGGGATGCAGTTCCGGCAACCGGAGCATCCATAACCGCGGTGTGAGTGGCTGAAGACGGTTCTGCGTCGTCGGCATTTTTTTTCTTCCGGCCGCGTTTCTGCGGGACTTTTTCCACTGCCACGTGTGCAGTTTTTTCCACCGCCGTTTGTGGTGCACCTTTACTGAACCACTCACGGATGCTCTCGGCAAGACCAGCCTTGACGGTGCTCAGGTGGCTGTCGAGTTCGGTAACACCCTCCGCCAGGCATTTTTCTATGATCGCCTTGCTGTCAACGCCAAGCTCTTTGGCGAGTTTGTGAACTTTAATATTCAAAGAGTGCTCCAGTAGTTATTTTTCCACTGCGGTTATCCCCGGACCATCCGTCGCGCCGTTCTGCCGCGATTTTAAGTTGAGACCGAAGGCGAATCGGGGGTTGCATCCGCCTTGCCAACGGAGGTTTCCGTCGGTTCGGTGGAAGCTTCTGTCGCAGTACCGAAAGTATCCGCTTGCGGCTCGTCGGTGCCAGCCTGAACCGCAGTTTTGGCAGCCGCGGCTTCAGCGGCCGCGGTCTTTTTGGCCATGTCTTCCGCGGCCTTGCGGGCAATTTCTTCCTCGGCCACGCGCAAAGCCGCGTCATGAGCGGTCTGCCGGACCTTTTCGGCCATTTCCGGTGAAAGTTCCAGCTCTTTCACCAGCGGTTCCACACCTACTTCCTCGATGTCCAACAGGTTGATGAGGCCCAAGGTCAGCAGCCGATCCATAAATTTATCGTCCACACCCTCGATGGTTTTCATGGCCCTTTCCAGATCATCGAGGCCCTTGGAATATTCTTCCGGCGTGAGAATATCCACATCCCAGCCCGTGAGGCGTGCAGCAAGACGAACGTTTTGACCGCGTTTTCCGATGGCCAGTGAAAGCTGGCTCTCGTTGACCACAACCGTGGCCCGGTTTAATTCAAAATTAAGCGAAATTTCCGCAATTTCAGCCGGCTTAAGCGCGTTGGTGATCAACACCTGCGAGGATTCGTTCCAACGAACAATGTCAATTTTCTCGCCGCCGAGTTCATCGACAATATTTTTGATGCGGCTCCCGCGGATTCCCACGCAGGCTCCCACGCAATCCACCTTGGTGTCGATGGAGGAAACCGCAATTTTCGTGCGATAGCCGGCTTCACGGGCCATAGCCTTGACCTCGATGATTTTTTCCTGCACTTCCGGCACTTCCAGTTCGAAAAGCCGGCGGATAAAATCGGGATGGGATCGCGAAAGAATAATTTTTACCTGACTGCCCACATCGCGCACTTCCAGCACCAGGCAACGAACGCGCTCGCCTACATGATGCGTCTCACCAGGAATTTGTTCACTGCGAGGCAGAAATCCTTCGCACCGCCCCAGATTGATCGAAAGAGATGGCCCCTCTGACCTGGCCACGGTACCGGTGATGATCTGGCCGCGACGCTGCGAGAATTCTTCGTAAATACTGTCGCGTTCTTCTTCACGCAGTTTCTGAATCAGCACCTGCTTGGCAGTCTGGGCGGCAATGCGTCCAAACTCGCGATAATCAATGAGCGTGCCGTTTTTCCGAACCTCAATTTCGCCGGTCATCCGGTCAATGGTACATACCACATCATCAGTTTCACCATAAAACTTGCGGGCCGCGGAAAGCAGCGAGGCCTCTATGTCCGCATAGATGGAGTCCTTTTCGATATTTTTATCGCGTGCAATCGAATCGATGATTCTCAGAAGTTCCTGGTTCATATTTTCTTTTCGCCTTTAATCTGCACTGGTCGGGATCCACCCAGATCCCGCCTCACCCGAGCGATATTTAGCATCGAGTGCAAAAACAAATGCGGTGGAGAACATACTCCACCGCCCTTTCTCCGCGGAGGCAACGGCAACCCGCGGGCCGATAAGGTCATTCCCATGGAAACGGCCTTATCCGGAGGATAAACCTGATCAATTGCTCGATCGATCCTCGCGAATCTCCGCTGTGCCTGGCGGTACGTCTTCCAGGCACACCCGGATCTGGGCCACCGGTCGGACGGTAACCGGCGGCACGGGCGTGTGGAAGCTATGCTGACACATACTCTCGTCCATTGACCATCACAGCACCCAAGTCAAACTCCAAACACGGCTCAACACATCCATGCACGAAAAGCCGAAAAATCAGACCTATGGCAACCACCCGCCGATCCATAGCCGAAGTATTATACCCGCCATTCCAAATTTCACAAACTTTCCCGCCAAGGTACAAAGCTGTTTTTTCAGGCTCTTATCCAGTGCATCCTGTTTCAGGGTGTTGCCGATTTTCCAACGTAGGGAGCCAGCAAAAATAACTTCACACTTTCCGGCGGGTTCTTGTGGCCGCGGGGCATCGCTCGTCGCTCCTTACAGACCCATTGCCAAGGTATGCGTGTCGCTTACGCCTCGCCGGCGGCGGTGAATGGCCGCCTCGACCTGCACCGGAACTGGCGTTAGGCCGGCTTTTCCCGGATGATGTTGCTGTTCACGGTGTATGCTGGAGGCCGCATGGCCATGGATACGCGTTCCGGTCGCAATTGGTTTTTGCCGCTGCTGCGACCACGAGAATCAGTGATTTCGCCCGTGCAGATTTGTGCCATTGACACGGTGCGATTAAGAGCCGGTGACTGTACGGCCCAGGTACTACATCAGTTTTATACCGGTGTGCTGGGGTTGATGGAAACGGCCATCACCGAAGATCGGCTGGTTTATCGTCTCGGTTTGATTGACGTGGAACTCTTACGCTACGCAGAAAGCTATAGCGCCCTGACCATAACAGCCGAAACGCAGCCCTTTCAATATCATGCCCGGCCGCAGCATGCCGATGCGGAAACAGGAAAACTAACCAGACCGCGGCTCATTGGACAGATCGGTCTCATTATTCGCAACTTTTCAGATGCCATTGAAAAGATCGGACCAAATTGTGAAATTCTCCATGGAGACACCGGGCGCTGCCGATCAGCAGTGCTCCGCGACCCCGCCGGCAATTCTGTTTACCTGCTGGAATCCCGCCCATTTTAACGTCGGACACCACCCCATAGGAGGACCATATCTGTTGTAGTGTCAGGCAAATCAACCTATTATCGTTATATCTTGGGGGTTCAGCTATGGGAAATACATACAGGTTGAAATCTCGACTGGATCAGGGCAAGAACGCGGCGCTATCGCCGATACTGCTGCTGGTTTTTATCGCGGCACTGCTCTGGACCAGTCGCACGGACTGGGGGCAGGGCTTTGGCGCGCCTGGAGGAGCCGCCGCGCCCATTGAAGCGGCAACGCACAGCAAGGCAGCCATCATCACCATTCATGGCCCTATCGACGCGATTATGGCAGAGAGCGTCATGCGGCGTGTCGGCGAAGCGGAAAAACGCGGGGCCACGCTGATTATTTTTGATATCAATTCCACCGGCGGCCTGCTGGGATCGGCGTTGAAGATCAACCAGTTTATAAGGGAAACTTCCACCCCGACGGTGGGGTACATTCACCGGCAGGCCATTGCCGCGGCCGCGCTGGTGGCTGTGGCCTGTCAAAAAATTGTGATGAGCCGCCACGGTCTGATAGGTGACGGACAACCGTTTGAAGTGCATGGTCTGCGGGCAAAAGCCATGGCCGACGGGACGGCGGCCCGACATGCGTCGCTGGTGGTGAAAAGTCTGCTGGCCAGCGGGCAAAAAAATGGCCTAAGTCCGCTGGTGCTGTTGGGAATGATTGACCCGGGGATGCAACTGGACGAAGTGCGCAACAGCCTGACCGGCAATATCCGGGTGGTTTCCGCAGGCACCAGGCGGAAACTCGTTAATGTGCTGACACACGTGGCCGGCACGGTCGCGGTACATCCGTGGTCTTTCGTCCGGGAGATAAAAAAAAAGGGCGAACTGCTGACGCTGGAATCAAAACAGGCCCGCCGCATCGGATTTTCACAGGCAACCATTACCGGTGAAGATGATTTACTCGCCCGGCTCAACGTGGTCGGTGCCCGGGTACCGGTCCTGCATTTGAACCTGATGGAAAGATTCGCCCGCTGGTTGGCTGGTCCGTGGGTCCGTTTCGTGTTATTTCTGCTAGTGTTGGTGTTTGGTTACCTCGAATTGACGCACCCCGGCACCCTGATTCCAGGAGCGATTGCACTGGTGGCCTTACTGCTGCTGCTGGGAGCTCCTTATTTGACCGGCCTGGCGCTGTGGTGGGAAATCGGCCTGATTATTCTGGGCATTGTCATTATCATCGCGGACATTCACTTCCTCGGCGGCATTGGTTTGCTGGCGGTGCCGGGCTTTATTCTGATGATCATCGGACTGGTGGCAAGCTTCATTCCATCACAGCCGGGGCATACCGGCTTTCCGCTGATCGGCCAGACGTTTTCCGCCCTGCAAACCGGTATGGCCGTGGTGGTTTTTGGCACGGTCGCAGCGATTGGCATTATTATGATGCTGGTAAGATACCTGAAATTTGCCCCCGGACTGCGTCGGCTGCAAATTGAATTGCCGGGTGTCTCAAGAATGGTATCGACTGCGCAACCCGGAATTGGGCAGGGTGAAGTGCTGTCGCCCGAACCGCTGTATGCGGGGGCGGTGGGACGGGCGGTGTCGGAACTGCGCCCGGCGGGCAAAGCAAGTTTCGATGGCCGGCTGTTTAACGTCGTGGCTCAGGGCACGTATATTGCCCGGGGATCTGCGATCGAGGTGTTGCGTATCGGGGAAAATCAAATAATGGTCCGCGAACTGGCGGAACAGGGGCCTGAAACTCCATCTACATCGCCGAGTCGGCACAAGGAGCAGTAAGTATGGACTTCGAGTTGTTGATGAGCGCGATACTTTTGTTCACGGGCGCGGTGATCGTGCTTTTTTCTGAACTATTCATTCCGGCCCATGGCCTGCTTGCGATTTTCTGCGGACTGCTGGCCGTGGCAGGCGTGGCGGTATGTTTTGCCATGGGCACGAAAGCCGGATTTGTGGCCACCGTTGGGACGATCATTCTAGGCCCGCTGGCCCTCACACTGGCGATTAAGTATTATCCCAACAGCCCGGTAGGCAGACGCGTACTGCTGCAACCACCTCCAGCCGATACCGCCGATGGCCTGGCCCGTGAAACAGCGGATCTGGCGCAATTACTGGGCCGACGGGGGATAGCGGCCACGATTCTGCGGCCCGCAGGCATATGTGAATTTGACGGCCAGCGCGTCGATTGCCTGAGCGAATCGCAGGTGATAGTCCGCGGGTCGGAGGTGGAAGTCATTCGAGTGGATGGCTCGCACGTGTACGTGCGCTTAGCGGCTCCGGCCACTTCGGCCTGAGCCGGCATGTACCAACTCCGCTGCGGTAAGGGACCGCGCAAAAATAAATTCGTGTTTTACGGCGCAGAATTTTGGCCGCCAGCGAGGCGTGAGTGAGGCGCATACCCCGGCTGTGGGTCTGAAACGAGCGAACAACGAAGCTGGAGGCCAAAAGGGCCAGCCGAAAAGTGCGAAGTTATTTTTGCCCGGTTCCTAAGCTCGACTTTTGCCATTTTTCAGAGGCGTGAATGGTTGAATTCTCCGGAATTCGCGATTGCGGGGCGACTTTTTGCACAACCCGTGTTTTATACGGGTGTGCAAAAACTCCACGCGATCTTAAAAAGCCCGCAATATCAAGCTTTTCGGTGCCCCAAAAATCGGCAAAAGTCGAGCTAAGCCGTCCAATGCCAATGCGATTCCGTCCGGACCGAAGCAGCACCGTGGTGAAAAATCTTACCGGAACTTTTGACAATGCCGACAGAATACGGTGGTGCGCCCGGCGACCACCAGCATTTTCAGGTTACCCCCGCAACGAAAACATGGACGGCCGCTGCGGCCATAAACCCGCAGACTGGCAGCAAAGCCACCCGGCTGCCCGGCCGCATTGCGATAGTCGCGCAGGGTGGTGCCGCCGGCAGAGAGAGATTTTTCCAGCACCCGGTGAATGGCCTGGACCAGCCGTACAATTTGTACCTGGGATATCAGCCGTACAGGCATGAGTGGACTTAACCCGGACATCCAGAGGGCTTCATCCACATAAATGTTACCCAAACCCGCAACATCACGCTGGCCCAGAAGGCGGGCCTTGAGCCGGCCGCTCGCCGTGCGCCAATGGCTTAAATGTGCAGAGGTCAGGTTGAGGGCGTCCACGCCCAGCACACCCTGAATTTCCTCGGCACAAGCCTGTTCAAAGGTGGCATAGTACCACACGCCTCCGAACCGCCGCGGATCCCTCATGCGAATTTGCAATCCTGAATTTAAATCCATCATGAAATGGGTATGGAGAGGAACGGGCAGATGGGACTGGGATCCCTCCAGCCTGCCGCTCATGCCCAGATGAAACATCAGCGTCTGGCCGTCGTTACAGCGGCAGAACAGCTTCTTTCCGTGGCGATGGGTGGCAACAATGGTACGTTGGTTCAAACGCGACAGGGGGGCATGCGGCGGTGTAAGATAATCCTGACGCAACAACCGCACGCGCAACACCACCGCTCCGATGATCACCGGTTCCAATGTGCGGCGAACCTCTTCGACTTCCGGAAGCTCAGGCATCCTGGTCTCCGATGAAAATAAAGAAGCCCGCCTGGCGGTGATGCGCGTCATCCGGCGAAGATCAGCGTTGCGGCGAATCCGTCGCAGTTTTCGGAAGGAGAATCTTTTCCAGGGAACCCATGAGCCGGTCTATTCTGAACGGTTTGTTGAGGTAATCTTCCACCCCCAACGACTCGGCGTACGTTTTATGCCGCGTACCGAGATTACCGGTAATCATAATCACATGCGGCTTGGTGCCTTTGGCTTTGCGAGCCTTGATTCGCTCCAGTACCAGGAATCCACTGCGTTTCGGAAGCATCATGTCCAAAATGACGACGTCTGGATGTTCACGCTCGCAGATTTCCACGGCAGCATTACCATCGCTGGCGGAAAGCAACCGCGCTCCGGTAGTGGAAAGCGCTGCGGTGATGGTGGTAAGCACATCGGCGTCGTCATCCACAACCAAAATGGCTGCATCCTTAAACTGATTATCACTCATCGATTGCCCCTTTATAAAACATCAGGCAGGTAAAAATTCATCGTTCTTATTAATTTAACCCAAGTTCAGGAAAATTGCACCACCACCAGGCTAAATCCTCGGCATCACCGATCCGCGGCTGCCTGATTACAATAACACCCAACACGGGCTACTCCCGGCAGCTTGGGAAGCAAAAACCCGCATTGGGCCAAAAACGTGTCAGTCCGCACGTTGGCGATTCACCAACAGTATAGCCGCCTCACGGTGGTATTGGCCAGTGAATTTGCAACCATGGGCAAGGATCCAAAAACTTGGCAGTATTGGCAAGGGGCTAACGACTGCACATGTTGGGTCTCCACAGATGTGGGGAAAACTCAAGGCCCATGTCTGCTCGCTGGTTTGACCGCGGGTGCTGTCAGCGACAGCACCCACCCGTTGGCCCGCCCGATGGTGCCATCCTCGGCCTTAAGTGCACGAGCCATACATTCATTGGCGGTGCGATCTGCCCCGTATTGGTTGGCCATTAAATGAAAAAGCGCCATCGCCTCTGAAGATTGGCCTGCCAGCAACAGCAGGTTGCCACGGGCCAGGAGGCTCTGGTAGTCTGTAAATGGCTGCAGATCGCGCAGCGTGCGGGCGAAAGGGTGTCCGTGCAGAGGAATGGATGCGAATACTGCGCATGAATTGGCTTTGCCGCCCGGAGGCACCGGCACCGCTCCAGCCACCTGCTCGTTCATAAAATTTTGCACCATTTGCGGATCCTGGGGATAAGCGGCGTTAAGACACTGAGCCACCAACAGCAACGCATGTTGCGTCATGCGCATGGAACAGACATTGAATAAGCTTCGCGCTGCAGTTAAGGCCTGCCTTGGATGCCCGGCTCGCAGCAGCATGCGAACCCGAAAATCCATCGCCTGCTGGACAATCCAGATATTTCCGGGAAAATTTCGTACTGTCCGCAACGCCAATCTTGCCGCCAGGTTGTAATGCCGGCCGCGCATCAATGCCATAGGCCATACCCGCAGCAGCAGCCACCGCATGGGTGGGCCAAGTTCGGGCATGTCCTTTCGTATCTGTTCAAATGCTCGTAAGGCCACCGCCCTGTCAGCGTTGGCCAGTTCTTGCGTTATTTGATGTCCCCGTGGTGTCTTCGCCAGGACAACAGTGCCGTTTCCCAGGACCATCAGCATGATGGCCGATAAACCGACCAGCGGCAGCCACCTCCGAGGAGAAACTGCTGCGAATCTATAAACTAAGTTGGTCATCGCCGCTTTGCTCCACGAAATCGGACTTCATTGACCCATCGATTGGCCGGGCCAATGGTCTCATCAATCGCCTTTATCGTTCGGGCGATGCCTTCCGCCGCGTCGCGCAACTGCCACGTACCTTCCGCCACTGCATAAGCCCGATCCCACACCAGCGCCGCCTGGCGACAATGATTGGCCAGCAGGAGTAGATTCCCCCGCTGCATCAAGCTGTGAAAATCCTCACCGGTTATTCGACCGGCAAGGATGCCATACGGCTGCGGACTCAGCCTTCGCCAGGCCGCCGCCATGCCATCATCCCCCATGGCAACTTGGCCCCCGGAACTATGCCCATAGTGACGGAAGGCCACCGGTAAGGAACAACGGCCTTCAGTCATCGGTGGCACGTACTGTGCATGGATCTGCCCGGCTACAAAATGCCTGGCCGTAACGTCGCCACCCATCGCACCGGATTGTAAACACTGTGCGATCAATACCACGGCCTGGCGCACATCGCTTG
>JAJZNX010000110.1 GCA_021852275.1 Planctomycetota bacterium
GCAATGGATGCCGACGCCCACGACGACCGCGCGGATCCGGAACCGAACTAAAGGCTTCAACCAACGACATACTCTGAATCACGGCCAATCCTTGGCCTCCTGCTTACGTGCAACCTAATCTTCGCCAGCCTTCCTTGGCTGGACACTCCCTATCATCACCTGTCAAGCCATTTTACGCCAGAAGGGAAAACTAAAAGATCCTGCGCTTCCCCCCAGCCCGGCCATTACTTGGCCGCAGCGAACCCCGCCCGCACGCTCGCACCAGCCCAGGGATTGTTTCCCTGGGCGCCCATGCCCTCCTGGGATCGCGGGCATCCTGCCCGCAAATGCTGATCGCTGACCGCTTTGCTCCCCGTTGAGGTATGGATGCCGAAATCCCGATGCGTTAGGGAAAAAGCCATCGGGATTGTGGCATGGATGGCGAAATCCCGATGTGACAGGAGCCAGCGCATCGCGATTCAACTTTCCACGTTCTCCTCTCTCGCGCTGCGTACACGTATTCATTAATTTCTTCGTGCCCACCAAATGTCGCCCGTTATTGTAGCCGGCGATGTCCTCATCCCCGCGGCTGAATGCTGATCGCTGACCGCTTCCCCCCAGCCCGGCCATTACTTGGCCGTGGCGAACCCCGCCCGCACGCCCGCACCAGCCCAGGGATTGTTTCCCTGGGCGCTCATGCCCTCCTGGGATCGCGGGCATCCTGCCCGCAAATGCTGATCGCTGAAGGCTGTTCGCTTCACTCCCCGTCAAGCCATGGATGCCGAAATCTCCCGGCGCGGCCGGGACAGGCCTCCGCGGCATGGAGCAAGCAATCGAGATATTTTGACTTCTACCAAAGATACGTATCTCTCATCACGCCTTCTTACGGTAATTCTTCGTGCCTTCGTGTTTTTAAATCATTCTCTGCGTCTCTGCGTGAAATTTCCCCTGCGGTGCATCCCCTTCGCCCCCGGAGTTTATCCCGATTTATATCGGGATGTTGAACCGTAAAACTTCCGTCCCCCGACTTCGTCTTCTTATTGGCCAAACCCCCGTCGTCCCTCTGTGTCTTCTGTGCCCTCTTACATAAAAACCAACACCGGCCAGGTCCATGATGGCACGGAAAATGCGGAAAAATGAGGTTGCTGCATCGTCGGCGTGCGCCAGCCGAAGCGTAGCGTCGACACGATAGTGGTGCCGATGGCCACAATTGTTTTCTAATGCCGTTTCGCCTCTGAAAAATCGGCAAAAGTCGAGCTAAGTAATTGTTATCGGGCCGGTGTAAAAAAAATATCAGGACCGTTCATCTGCTTGATGGTTAAATGACGATAGAACTGCTGGTAGAAATTACTTAAAGCGGTGGATGTGATGATGAGCAAGACTTGTTATCCTGCAAACATTAACAGCGTTACGTCTGATAGCCTGCATTTATCCGGCCTGCTTACGGTATCTGATCCGGGAAAATTGGTGTGTGTATTATCAGACCGGCACCCCGTTCGGCGGGGTGCACGGGTAACTGCCGTTTCAGCAACAGCCCGGTCTCGAACCGTGACGCGCCCGGTGGTTGCGGCTGCAGATCCGCTGGCCGAACTTGGAATGCTTAGCGCCCGAATCAGCCGGGGAAGTATCGGTACCGGCCGACGGGGATCCAGAAAAAAGCATGTTCCTGTGGGATTTATTTCGGCTCTCGTTGTAATTGCTGCAACCTTGGCGGTGGGTTTTGTGTGCCGGCGGCCGCTGGGCAATATGCTGGCCTTCGGTCCTGCCCTGGTTACACCTAAGACCAGCTCTTCCTCCCTCGCTGCCGCACCTGTACCGCAGCGTACGCTGGCACCGGCGCTCTCCGGTTCACAACCGCAGGGATGGAATCCTCCGGTTACATTGGCTCAAGGTCGTGTGGGGTCATCTCAAAATTCCAGCCATGAACAGCCAATAGTCGCTTCCGAATCTAATAAGACAACGGTCCAAAGCCGCAAACCTGCTGACTTTTCCGTGAATAATCCGCCGGGGGCCTTGTTTACACATATTGGCAGTTCGCGCTAATCGCCGGATACAAAAGCAAAAGCCCGTTGCCGTTGTTAGGGACCGCGCAAAAATAAATTCGTGTTTTAGGGCGCAGAAATTTTGGCCGCTGGCGAGGCGTGAGCGAGGCGCATACCCCGGCAGTTGGTCTGTAACGAGCGAACAACGAAGCTGGCGGCCAAAAGGGCCAGCCGGAAAGTGCGAAGTTATTTTTGCCCGGTTCCTTATGCCGTCAGCCGTTTTATCTGCGATCGGTGGCGCGGTGGAGCAAGGCTGTTTTGAATTGATCCGCCATAACCGTTTTAATCTGCGACATGCTTGGCGTATGTTCCCCAAGTAATACGGACAGTGTAGTTACGGGACGGCCCAGTCCACACGGATTGATGAGGTCAAAATAAGACAGGTCCGTGGTGATATTCAAGGCCAGGCCATGCAGACTGATCCAGCGCCGCAATTTGATACCCATGGCACAAATTTTTGCCGGCGTCGGACTGTTGGCAGCGGCTACCCAGACTCCCGTGGCACCGGGGCTGCGCCCACCGGTTACTGAAAATCGTGCCAATACATCAATCACCACCTGTTCCAGCAGCCGCATGTAATCATGAAGTTTCAGGTTATAACTGTTAAGCGGAATAATCGGGTACACAACCAGTTGTCCCGGTCCATGGAAGGTAATATCGCCGCCGCGATCGGTTTCCACTACCTCTACCTGCCGGGCCTTGAGCATGGCGGAGGAGGCCAGTAGATGGCGGCGGGCCTCCGGGTGGCGACCAATGGTAATGGTGGGCGGGTGTTCCACCAGCATCAATATTCCGCCCGCTGATTCACCTGCAAGCACGCGCTCATGCAGCTTCAACTGCAGGTCCCAGGCCGCCTGATATGCCATGATTCCTGCATCCAGTGTGGCGATTGCTGCTGCCGCGTGTGATTCTGGAGGATGGGAGATGGTGATATTCATGAAGTTTCCATGGCTATGGACGGGCGGCTCGGCCAGCCGGCCTCTTCAGCCCGACCTTGCGCTGATGGTCCATCGCTTTCTTCTGCGGCGGGATTTTTGCCTTGGTGGTATTAGCCGGGCCAAAGGCCTGGCGCAATACTTCATCCACATTTTCCACAAACACAAAGGATACATCCTTACGTATCTGGGCGCTGACTTCATCAAGATGTTTGCGATTGCGCTGGGGCAGAATCACGCGCCGTATACCCGCACGCTGCGCCGCGATGACTTTTTCCTTCACTCCACCAATGGGCAACACCAGACCCCGCAGCGTAATTTCACCGGTCATGGCCAGGTCCGGCTGCACCGGACGATTCAAAAATAGCGAAGCCAACGCGGTATACATTGCCACGCCTGCCGATGGCCCATCCTTGGGTACTGCGCCCGCCGGTACGTGGATGTGCACATCAGTTTGACCAAACGAAGCCGCTTCAAGATGCAGTTTTTGCGCATTGCTTTTAAGCAGCGAATAGGCTGCCTGGGCGGATTCCCGCATGACCTCCCCAATTTGGCCGGTCAGTTTCAATCGCCCTTTGCCGGGCATGCGGGTGGCTTCCACAAATAATATATCGCCGCCGAATGGAGTGTATGCCAATCCGGTGGCCACGCCTGGCGTGGCCGTACGCAGTGCCACTTCCGATTCAAACATCGGCGGTCCTAGAAACTGCGGCAAATCGGCAGGCTTCACCGTAATTCGTGGTGCCTTTTTAAGCGCTGCGCGAGCCTCCGGCGACAAAGGGGCCGCAGTGCTGCTGGGGCTGGCCGGTTCGCCTTTCTTGCCAGGCTCTTGGTTGGCTGCACCGCTGCCGGCATCCGGGGGCGTATCGGGTTTCGCTGCAGTTTTATCTCGGGCGGCCGGGGTTGCAGCCGGGGATGGGATGGTCTCGGCCAGTTGGGCGGCAATGCCCCGTACCACAGATCCAATGGCCCGTTCCAGACTGCGCACCCCCGCCTCGCGGGTGTACTGGTCAATAATGACGGCCAGTGTGGGCAGGGGAATGGCGCAATGCCGGGCCGTGATGCCATTTTCTGCCAGTTGCCGCGGTACCAAAAATTTACGGGCAATTAGCAGCTTGTCTTTTTGCGTATAACCGGGAATTTCGATGATTTCCATTCGATCTTTCAGCGCCGGTGGAACCGGTTCCATATAGTTGGCCGTGCAGATGAAAATGGTGCGGCTCAGGTCAAATGGCACGCCCAGGTAATGATCTTCAAAGGTGGCGTTCTGCTGAGGGTCCAGTACTTCCAGCAGGGCGGCCGACGGGTCGCCGCGAAAATCAGCCCCCAGTTTGTCTATTTCATCCAGCATCATCACCGGGTTGTTGGCTCCACATTTCCGCAGCTCCTGCACAATGCGCCCCGGCATGGCACCGATATACGTACGCCGATGACCGCGGATATCCGCTTCATCGCGCACTCCTCCCAGGCTCATACGCACAAACTTCCGTCCCAATGACGCGGCAATGGATTTGCCCAAACTGGTTTTGCCCACTCCGGGCGGGCCTAAAAAGCACAGGATTGGACCATGCCCCGTCGGATTGAGTTTTCTTACCGCCAGAAATTCCACGATGCGCTTCTTGATTTTTTCAAGATCGTAGTGGTCCCGATCCAATATGGTTTTGGCACGTCGGATATCCAGGTTGTCCGCAGTGGATATAGACCACGGCAATTCCGCTACCGTTTCCAGAAATGACCGTATCACCCCGAATTCCGGAGATGCCTGAGGTATGTTGGCCAGCCGGGCAAGCTCGCGATCGGTCTCTTTTTTTACCACTTCCGGCACTTTGGCAGCGTCAATGCGCTTGCGTAAATCGGCCACTTCTTCCGACGACTCTTCTTCCGGGCCGAGTTCCTTTTGAATGGCCTTGAGTTGTTCCTGCAAAAAATATTTACGCTGAGTTTTGTCGATACTGGAACGTACCTGTTTTTGAATGGTTTCCTGTAATTCCAGCAGTTCAATACGCGTGGCCAGTTTTTCGCGGACCCGTTCCAGCCGCTTAGTTACGTCCACTTCTTCCAGCAGCGATTGTTTCTCTACCACGGATTCATTGAGATTCGCGGCCAGAAAATCCGCCAGTGCCCCCGGCGATTCAATTTCATTTAATATCCCATTGGCTTCATCGGGAATATTCGGTGAAAGCTCAATCATCCGCTGCGCCGCCTGACGAACGCTTTGCACCAGCATCAGGAATTCCGGAGTCGGTTTTTCGGGCGTGGTATCGGCCAGTGGCTCCACCCGGGCCGTCAGATACGGATCTGTCTGGACTACTTCCAGTATGCGAAACCGTATCAGCCCGTGGACCACAATACTTTGCTGGCCTTCGGTATGACGCACCATCTTAACCACCACCGAAACGGTGCCCATGGTATACAGGTCCGATGCCTGCGGATCTTCCACGCTGTCATTTTTTTGTGTTACCACCCCCAGCGTTTTGTCCGCCGGCATGACTGTATCCAACAGGCGGCGGCTTTTATCACGGCCAATCGACAGCGGTATAACCGCTCCTGGAAAGGCCACCGCATCGCGCACCGGCAGCAGCGGGAGAATATCGGGTATGCGAACCTGGTGAACTAAAGGGCCGGCAACACTGGCGGTTTTTACCGGCTTGGACTCGGGCGACTTTTCCCCGGATTTAACCGCAGCGTCGGAAGCTGGAACCGGTTCGACCTTATCAGCCTCTGGCGGCTTTTCCGTATCGACTTGCGGCGGAGTTGTTCCGGTTTCATCCACAGCCAAAGGGTCTGCGGCCTGGTCAGACGGTAACGTTGGTTGGTTCAGGTCACTGGGGTCGGGTTCTGACCCAGGCTTGGGAGAATTCTTTGTATCTGGTGTTTTTTTCGGCAATTTAAGCATCCTGATAAAGATTATCGCTGGGGCTTGGCAGACTAGCTTTGTCGGGCCTTTTACCTGCAGCCCCCGGTTTTTTGCAGGGGTGCCGGGCGCGGTTTCTATAGTTTATGTTTCCGAGAGTGATGTATTCCTCCCCCGGATGCCTTGGGCAGAGTTATCCAAAGCAGCCCGGTGTCGTAATGCGCAGAAATGGCCTTTTCGTCCACATTGGAAGGCATTTCCAAACTGCGACTGAAGCCGCCATGGTCTATCTCCATCAGATGCACCGCTACGGCACGATCGTGTTCCGAGGGCATGGGGCACGTGCGGCGGCCCCGGATGATCAACTGATTTTTATCCACGCGAACTTCTATTTCGCTCTTATCCATGCCCGCAAGGTCAACGCATACCAGAAACGCCAGGCGGCTTTCATACAAGTTCACATCGGGCCGCCAGGATTCTGTTGTCCAAAAGCCAAAAAAGCTGCGGCTCAGGACCGTATCAGTTATCGAGCCTTCAGGTCGCGAAAATAGATCCGATTCCTGTGAACTGGCTACCACTATTTCAACCATGGTTGGACTCCACTTTCTGATTAAAAACGACGCTGCTATTATAGCCGCTACTTCTTGATTTTATTCGCAAAAGCCGGTTTATGCCAAATGGCTTACCTGGCTGCGGTAATGCCGGAATATAATTGTCGTCCTCTTCCATGGTGGAATCTTCACCATCCTGCCCGCAAAAGCTGCCCGCTGACCGCTTCGCTCCCCGTTGAGGCATGGATGCCGAAATCCCGATGCGACAGGAGTCGCCAATCGGGACTGATCGCTCACCGCTTCCCCCCAGCCCGGCCATTACTTGGCCGCGGCGAACCCCGACCGCGCCCCCGCACCAGTCCCCAAGGTAGCACAGGCATTCCTGCCTGTGAGATTAACCATCCCGGCGCTGCGGCGCACACCCGATCTTGGTCTGCAGAGGCCTGTCTCGGCGCGCAGGGAAATTTCGGCATCCATGCCTTCACGGGGAGCGAAGCGATCAGCTTTCAGCGATCAGCTATTCGCGGTCAACGATCAGCTTTCAGCAATCTGCGGGCGGCATTGTTCGTTGGGAAATTATTTTGCAGTGGGGTTTGAGGTGAGGTAGAATGTGGGCATGGCATTTGAGGCGGGTTGATGGTTGCGGTTGGGAAAATTTTAGTTCGGCGGCGAAGGCGGGCAACAAGCTGCATCGTTGCCACGTTGCGTGCCAAACACTATGCGTGCTCACCCCAAAGAAATACCTCTGCGCCCTTTGCGGTGAAAAATCGTCATGACCGGAGTTTATCCCGAGAGCCAGTAACAGTATCTTGTATTCGGGATGGCTTTAATGGTGAAAACCAATGCGGCGGGGCCGCGTACCAAAACTGGACCTTGGATGCACAGGGGAATCCCGATAGCTTGCTCCGTGCCGCATCGGGACTACGGCCTCCATGCCGCAGTACGGCTTCAGATCAGAATGGCAGCACACAGACAAGAACCGCGAACCAGCAAAATGAACTGACTTCTGTCTCCGGTCTCCTGACTCCTACGTACGATGCCAACGGCAACATGATCTCCGATCAGAACGGCGATACACTGATTTATGACGCCTGGAATCGCTTGGTGGAAGTGAAAAATTCCGCCGGCCAGGTGATAGCTCAATACACGTATGACGCCAGGGGCTATCTCGTCAGTGAAAGTTACCCCGTTGGTGGGACCGGCGTCCCTGCCGGTCAAATTAATTATCCCGGCGCTGCGGCGCAGCCTCAATTCATTTCGGCGGGATTTCGCGGGGATGAAAACGGCCGTGGTGTATCCCACTTCGTGGACCCGCTCAACATTTATTATGATTCCCAATGGCAGGCCATCGAGACCCGCACGAATGGAACCGCGAATTCCAATGTGACATTACAGATGGTGTGGAGCGCCGCCTATCCCGGCGCTGCGGCGCACACCCGCGAAAGCGGGACGGGATTTCGCGCGATTGATACGGCAAATAACCTCGGCTCTACGCCGAACGCGCTCAACATCAACGCGCCGGTGCTGCAGGATACATATTCCGGCGGCGTGCTGCAAACCGGCAGTCGGCTGTACTTCGTGGAAGATGCGAATTGGAATCCCGGCGCTGCGGCGCACACCCGCGAAGGCGGGACGGGATT
>JAJZNX010000187.1 GCA_021852275.1 Planctomycetota bacterium
GTTCAGGTTCAGCCCGCAGGTTGATAGGCACGCATACTTCATGTCCAACCATTATTCACTTCCCGACGCTTCGCGGAAGACGGGGTTCGTAGGACGGACACTGCCATGGCCGCCATCCAGCGGCCAGAGTGGCTCGGCATCATGGGTCCACGAGCCGGTAACGGAGCCGGTGGTGCTGCGTGCCAACCCCATTGCATAACCCCTGGCCCCCTGGCTGGACCACAGCATAATCAACGAGCCATCCACCAGCCGGCGCAGAAACGGACCATCCGTCACGTACAATCCACACTGCAACGCAGGTTCGTCAACATCCAGCCGATATTGCGCCGCCTCATCCAGCTCCAGACGGCGGACCCACGGTGCCCGGGCGGCACTGAACAGTTTCCGTGGCGGGCCTGCCGCTTGTCGCAGGTCTGACGAAAGCGGCATGGCCAGCATGGCTCCGTCGCCGATCTGCGTCCATTCATGACAAAACACCATCCACGGAATCGCCGAATTGTCCACATGCAGTGTGCCGTCGAGACAGCTCCAATCCGCCGGGGTCACCGGCCCATCGCTCCATGGCGCAAACGGCCCCTCGGGCCGCTCCGCTATAAGCACCTGCGTTCCGCGCCGACGACCATCACTAAGTTGTTTCCACACAGTGGCCATGGCTGGCCAAATTGTCGCGATGATACTAGGATAGTGTAAATGCGACTGTCCGGGGCCTTATAGGAACGGGCAACGGTCGGTGGTAAGTCAAGAAGACCTGCATGTGGCGGTTGGCAACTTTTAACAGGAGTTTTGATTGAAAACCAAACTTTTCTCTCCGGTTTTGGATGGTATCGGTTCGACTTGGCGATCCCTTGTGGTAACCGCCGCTGGTGCAACCTTGTTGGGGTTGGGACTGGCTGGCCCTGGCGCCAACAAAGCCGCTGGTGCCGCCACATCCGCCGTGGGCAAAACCATGCACATTTCACTCTTGCCGACACTGGCAAGCCCACAGGAGCCGGTGCTGGCGCAAATCAATGGCCAAAAGCTTAGCGCCGGAGCATTTAATAAAACGTTGACGCAGCTTTACGGCATGCATCTATTTAGCCAATGGGTGCAGGTAACCTTGTTGCAGCAGGCGTGCGCCAAGGAAGGTATTCACGTGGGCAAGGGCGTGGTGGATGCCGAGGAAGAAAAAATTCTGCAGCGTCTTTCCGCAGAGCACGTTCCGCAGGGCCAGCGCCATGCGGCCCTGGCCAGAGTGCTGGCGATGCGGGGAAAGACCGTGCCGCAATTCCGGCTGGAGCTTTGGCGTAGTGCTTATGTCAAAGCCCTGGCCAAGGGACATATCCATGTGACCAAGAAGCAGATTCAGGAAGCCTATAACATCAACTTTGGTCCAAAGGTTAAAGCGGTGGATATAGTGGTTGGCAGTATTCGTGATGCCGTTACCGTGCGCCACCTGATTATGAAAGAAAACAAAAATCCGGAGCAGGTGGCCCGGGCCATGAGTTTAGATCAACAAACAGCGCAAAATGGCGGGGTGGTCTTGATTCCGCTGGACAATCCGACCTTGCCCAAAGTTTTACTGCATACTGCCGCACGTCTGACCCCCGGTAAACTTTCCCCGTCCATCCCGATCAACGGGGAATTTCACCTGCTGTGGCTGCTGGAAAAAATTCCTGCCCAGAAGGTGTCGATGAACAAGGTGCGGCCGATTATCGTGAAAAAAATCAGCCAGGCGCTGGTAAACCAATGGGGCCAGCGGGAAATTGCCCGTCTATGGCAGGCGGCTAAAATTAAAATTGATAATCCCATTTTGCAACAGCAATATGCAGCCCTGCGTGCGGCTGCGTTGGCCCAGGCGGCCCGCAATAAAGCCGCTCAGCAGAAGGCTGCCAAGGGTTCCCAGGCCAAGCCGAAAACTCCCGCTGCGCAGTAGCTTGGGCTTTTGTGCCGTTATCACGAGCCGACGTAACCTGCCGGAGTCAGACCTCCCGTGCCCACGATGTTTTATAACACGCTCAGCCACAGTTTGGCGGAATTTATTCCGTTGGTTCCGGGGCCGGATTCCGCAGATCCACTGCGTGGGGCTGTTATCCGCATGTATTCCTGCGGTCCCACCGTGTACGATTACGCCCACATCGGAAACTTCCGGGCGTTTCTTTTTGCCGATGTCCTGCGACGCTACCTGGAATTCCATCAGGCCCGCGTTCAACAGGTAATGAACATGACGGACGTCGGCCACATGACTGATGATGCCGTCGCTGACGGTGCCGGCCAGGATAAACTGCAACTGGCCGTGGAAAAAATGAAGACGGCCAAAAAAACAGGCCAGGCTCTGGTGGCGGATCCCGGAGATCCGTTTCAGGTGGCGGATTTTTTTGCTGCGGCCTTCCTGGCAGATGCACGGGCCTTGGGTTTAGCCGTAGTCGCTGATTACGACCGGGCCGCCGATGCCGCCCATCGCGAAGTGGTAATGCCGCGGCCCACTCGACATATAGACGATTTCATCCAACTGATTCAGCGTCTGCTGGCTAACGGCCACGCCTATGTAGCCGCCGATGGGGTGGTGTATTACGATGTGGGCAGCTTTGCAACGTACGGAAAATTATCGGGTAATGATTTAAGCCGACTGGCCCATGGTGCCGGCGGACGTACTAACAGTCAGGCCGCCAAACGCCACCCGGCCGATTTTTTTCTGTGGAAGCCGGATCGCGCCCACCTGATGCGCTGGAATTCTCCATGGGGTGAAGGATATCCTGGTTGGCATATTGAATGCAGTGCCATGGCTATGCACTTCCTGGGTGAATCTCTGGATATTCATACCGGTGGAGAAGACAATATATTTCCGCATCATGAATGTGAAATTGCCCAGTCGGAAGGTGCCACTGGTAAGGAGTTTGCCAGATTCTGGATGCATACGCGGCACCTCATGGTCAATGGTGAAAAAATGTCCAAATCGAAGGGCAACTTTTTCACCATTGGTGATCTGACCGGCAAAGGCTACGACCCGCTGGTGATCCGCTACGCTCTGATTTGCACGCGTTATCGCGAAACCACAAATTTTACCCTGCAAAGCCTGCATGAAGCTGCTGCAGCCATTACATCTCTGCGTGATCTGGCCGATAAGCTCACGCGGACTGTTGCCGCGGTGGATGAAGCCGCCGGCGATGGCGATACTTCTGGTCCTGCGGAATCTGGCCAAGGTGCCGCGCATGCGGTATTGTTGGCCCCAGACGAAGCAGCCATGATCAACGAATTTACCAGTGCCATGGATGATGATCTGAACATTTCCGCCGCCCTGGCTGCACTATTTACCTGGGCCAATCCCCTGGCCAAAAAAGGAAAATTGGACTATCCTGCGGCGCGGTCCGGCCTGGCGGCGCTGCGCCGGGTGGACCACGTATTGGGCGTTATTTTCCCGCCGCTGCGGGCACTGCCCCCGCCAGTCCAGAAACAGGTGGAGGACTTGATGCACCAACGCCTTCAAGCCCGCAAAAACAGGGATTTCACAGCCAGCGATGCCCTGCGCCGGGAGTTGGCGGCGTTGGGGGTGGAAGTGCAGGATACCCCTGCGGGCTCCACGTACAGGCCGCGTCTGGCTCCGCCAGCCTAAGGCTATGGCCGTATACTTCCAGATGCTGGTTGCCTTGGATTGTTTCGAGCCGCCGGGCACCTCCCATGGTACCTATGAAGTTAGAGCCTATGGATAACCGGCCTGTCCTGAGCACTACAATCCATGACATAGCCCTCCTCGGGCAGTGAGGGGAGGTGGATTGAGTTGCGAGACAAAACTTACCAGGCTGCGTTATCATGGAACCCTTGCGCCGGCGGGCAGGTCGGTCGGAGCGGCAGGGCCGAAACAAATGACCGGGCCCCCTTAAGGAGTGTCAGAAGAATGGGTGCCACCCAGAGAAAAACAGAAACCACCGGCCACCCGGTAACAGCCCAGCACCAGCATATCCATCGGCTGGCCAATGGGCTGACACTTTTAACGGAAAAGATGCCCAACGTTCGCTCGGCATCGATGAGTTTCATGATCCCGGCGGGTGCGGCCCTGGATCCGGCAACGGCTTTGGGCAGCGCTAATGTACTTTCGGACTGGATTTTGCGCGGGGCAGGGGCGCGTAATTCACGCGAGCTTTCCGATTATCTGGATGGACTTGGCGTACAGCGTGGTGCCGGGGCGGAAACTATATTCATCCGCTTCGGGGCCAGTATGCTGGGGCGCAACCTGGCAGCGGTGCTGCCGGTTTATGCGGATATTGTGCAGCGTCCGCAGTTGCCGGAAACGGGCTTTGGTCCGGCACGAGACCTGGCCATGCAGCAGTTGGATGCCATCGAAGACGAACCGGCCCAGAAGCTGAGCATTTTGTTAAAATCGCAGCATTTTCCAGATCCGCTGGGGCGGCCCACGGTAGGTTTACGCGAGCACCTGCAGGCACTGACAGCGGATCAACTGCGGGCAGATTTCCAGACGCGATTTACGCCACAGGGGGCTATTTTAACAGTAGCCGGCGACTGCGATTTTGCGCAGGTAACAGACCTGGTGGAAAAGCATTTCGGCGGTTGGCACAACACGCCGCGACACCCGACGGCCGAAAAACCGGCACCGCGTGGAGCCTTGCACATCACCCAGCAGACCAATCAGGTGCAAATAGGATTGGCGATGGATTCAGTACCGGAATCCGAGGCGCAGAGCATTCTGGTTAAAATGGCGGTAGGCGTATTGAGCGGTGGTATGGGAGCCAGGCTGTTTTCGGAAATACGCGAAAAACAAGGCTTGTGCTACAGCGTTCACGCTGGTTATCAAAGCAGCAAGGAACAGGCTGCTATTCTGGGTTACGCCGGTACCGGACCGGACCGGGCCCAGCGCACACTGGATTCCTTCATGGTGGAAATCCAGCGGTTGAGCAAGGGCGTAACGTCCGAAGAGCTGGAAAGAGCTCGCATCGGCATGAAAAGCCGCACCATCATGCAGGGGGAAAGCCCGGCTGCCAGGGCCGGGGCATTGGCCCATGATTTTTATCACTACGGCCGGCCGCGCACTTTGGACGAATTGCGATCCTGCATTGAAAGCGTAAAACTGGCGGATGTAAACGCGTATCTGGCGGCCAATCCATTCGGGCCGATCACGCTGGTAACCATTGGTCCTAATGCCCTTACACTGCCGGCCTGAGCTTCAGGCCTGGCACAGGAAATCAGTTTGGCATGTCCCGGAGTTATTCATGATCAGTTTCAAACACGTTACGCTGCCCAACGGCCTGGATGTGATTGCCGAGGTGAATCCCCAGGCGCAAAGCACTGCGCTGGGGTTTATGGTAAAAACCGGGGCCAGAGATGAGGCACCCGAGGTGGCCGGCGTATCGCATTTTCTTGAACACATGATGTTCAAGGGCACGGCAAGGCGTTCGGCAGCGGATGTCAACCGGGAATTTGACGCTATGGGAGCCAGCAACAACGCTTTTACCTCCAACGAAGTTACTTGTTACTGGGCGCATGTGCTGCCGGAGTTTATGCCGCAGGCTTTGGATTTGCTGGCAGATATGATGCGTCCGGCCCTGCGGACGGAAGACTTCGATATGGAAAAAAAGGTTATTTTGGAGGAAATCGCGCTTTATTTAGACCGCCCCACGCACGTGCTTTTTGAAGCGATTATGGGAGATTATTTCGCGGGGCATACGCTGGGTCAAAGTGTGCTGGGCAGTCGCGAATCGATAGCTGCCCTGGCCCAGCCGCAGATGCGTAAGTATTTTGATTCTCATTATGGCCCTGGCAATATGGTGCTGGCGGTGGCGGGCAAGGTGGATTTTGACCAGTTGGCGGATCTGGTTCAGGCGGCCGCCGCATCATGGCAACACCTGGACATCCGGCGGGATTACACCGTGCCGCAGCCGCAGCCGCGCCGGCGGCATATTGTGGATGGCAAACTCAAGCGGCATTATATGGCGGTGATGTGCCCCGGCCCCAGCGCTCAGGATAAACATCGCCATGCCAGCCATGTGCTGGCGGATGTGATCGGCGATCATGAAGGATCGCGGCTGTACTGGGCCTTGGTGGAACCGGGATTGGCGGATGAAGCCGATTTTTCGTTTTATCCGCTGGATCGCACCGGCAGTTTTTTTGCTTACGCTTCGTGCGATCCGGCCCGGCGCGACCAGGTGGAGGACGTGCTGCTGGCGGAAATAAAAAAGGTGATCCAGAATGGCGTAACCGAAGCGGAAGTGGTGCGCAGCAAAACCAAAATCGAAACCGCCGGAGTTCTGCATGGCGAATTGCCGCTGGGGCGAATGCGGTCCATCTGCGCCCGCTGGACGTATAATCATGAATATCGGCCGCTGGAGGCGGAATTGGCGGAATTGGAAGCGGTTTCGGGTGCAAATATCCAGGAAGTATTAAGAGAGTATCCGTGTTCGCCGGTAACCATTACCACCCTGGGGCCGGAATAGGTGCCGGCCATGATCTCCGGCAGATCGATATCGGGTATGGACTCATTTTAAGAGGCTTTGATTTTCAGGAGAATTATATGGCCATCAAATCGGATGAAATATTCAAGCGGCTGGACAGTTTTGAAATAGAACTGCCTTCATGGGGATTCGCCGATACCGGCACGCGGTTTGGCAAATTTTTTCAGGATGCGGCGGCGGCCACCATTGATGAGAAGTTCGCCGATGCCGGCCATGTACACGCACTGACCGGCTGCTGCCCGTCGGTGGCAGTGCACGTGTTGTGGGATTTTAAGAAGGGGCAATCGCCGCGTGAAGTGGCCGCCCTGGCTCGCCGATGCGGGGTGCGGGTGGGGTCGATTAACCCCAATGTTTTTCAGGATCAGCAATATAAATGGGGCAGCATTGCCAACCGCTCCACCGCCATACGCAAAATGGCCACGGATCACATCATTGAATCTGTACGTATCGGGCAGGCGGTGGGCAGCAATCTGCTTTCCATTTGGCTGGGGGATGGCATAAACTATCCAGGCCAGGGCGATATTATTGCCCGGAAGCACTGGGTGGCCCAGGCATTGAAAACGATTCACGCTGCCATGCCGGCCAAAATGACCATGCTGCTGGAATACAAACCGTTTGAACCGGCGTTTTACGCCACTGATATTGCCGACTGGGGCATGTCGCTGCTGCTGTGCAAGACCGCGGGAAAACAGGCCAGAGTGCTGGTGGATACCGGACACCACTATCCGTCGGTGAATATCGAACAAATTGTGGCCTGGTTGCTGGATGAAGGGATGTTGGGCGGCTTTCATTTCAATGATCGCAAATATGCCGATGATGATCTGACTATGGGGTCCATTGACCCGTACCAGACCTTCCGCATCTTTCACGAAATTGAGAACTATCGCTTTCGCACGGGTAAGGCCCCGGCATTGGCCTACATGGTGGATCAGAGCCACAACTTAAAGCCGAAAATTGAAGCGATGCTGCAAACGGTGGATATGGCCCAGCAGCTTTACGCCAAGGCTTGCCTGGTAGATCGTAAAGCGCTGGCGCAAGCTCAGGCCCGGGAAGATCTGGTAAAAAGCGAATCGATTGTGCGCGATGCATTTTTAACCGATGTACGCCCGCTGCTGGCCCAGTGGCGAAAAGCCCACAAGCTGCCGACCGATGCGATTGCGGCTCATCGCGAAAGCCGCTATGAAGCTCGTGTGGCGGCGGAAAGACGGGCCCGACATGGGCTTAAAGCAGGCGGCGGCTATGCTTAATAACAATCAGCGGTACGGCCAGAAAAATAGAAAATAACGGTGCGGCGATGTTCCCATGCAATACAGATTTGAAACGCCGGCGAGTTCATGCCGCTCTTCTGGCGACGCTGGCGCTGGTGCTGGTGGCCATCGGGGGGATGGGGCTGCTCATTTTACAGGGATTGCCGCACCGCCAGGTCAATGAATTGGTGGAGGTGCTCTCGGCAGGAATCGGCGTAGTGCTGGCTGCGGCTGGGGTTATTGCGGGCCTGAATCAACACCCGGCAACATCGGACTCTCATGTGGATTGGCCGCTTGTCTTCTACGCTGCCAGCGCTCGCTGGTTGATAGCAATGTTGCAACTGTTGGCGATGGTGGCGATGATTTTGGCCGTTTATTGTTGGCTGCTGGGTCATTCACTGCCGCGGTTGTAGAATTTCATGGGGTTGGATTATGACGTCCCCAAGAGTCTCGGAACTTCCAGTTGATCCGCAGTTTTTGGACCGTTGGTCGCCGCAGGCTTTTTCGCCGCAGCCGCTGACGCGGGCGGAAATTCAGACGCTGCTGGAAGCCGCCCGCTGGGCACCATCTTCTTATAACGAACAGCCATGGCTCTTTATCTTTGCTCACAACGCCGAAGACCTGGCCAGATTCCGGCCGCTGCTGGTGGATCAAAATCGGGTGTGGGCGGACCAGGCGCCGGTATTGGTGCTGATTTTTGCACGGAGACATTTTACCCACAACGGCAAGCCCAATCGGCACTGCATGTTTGATACCGGAGCGGCCTGGATGAGCCTGGCGTTGCAGGCCCGCAAGTTGGGGCTGTATACCCATGCCATGGGCGGCTTTCATCAGGACCAGGCGTATGAAGTTCTGGGCGTGCCGGCGGACCGCTTTGAGGCCGTGTGTGCAGTGGCCATCGGACGATATGGGGATGTGCAGCAACTTCCACCGGCACTGGCGGAAAAGGAACAGCCCGGTCCACGAAAGCCTCTTGCGGAGGTGGCCTGCGAGGGAGCCTACCGGGGGAGGTAGGCGTGGGTAGAGGGTTGCGGCGGCAGAGCCGGCCGGTGGGGCATGCGTGGTCTTGCGCCTCATGGACGGCGGGGATATATAATCTGGCGGTGATTTGGGTGCTTTTGCCTGAAAGGTCAATGCCATGGCACGTGTGGTCATACTGGGTGCGGGAATTGCGGGTCATACGGCGGCCTTGTTTGCACGGCGGCGGCTGCCGCGGTCACACCAGGTGATTGTTGTATCGCCCAAAGATATTTACAACTGGATTCCATCCAATATATGGGTGGGTGTGGGAGCCATGCCGTACAGCAAGGTGGTGGTGCCGCTGCGGCCGGTGTATGCAAAGATGGGAATAGACTTTGTCCAGGCCCGGGCGGTGGAAATACATCCGGAAGGGACCGGCGCGGTGAGTGCGCCGCGGGTTGTCGTGGAAAGCACGGGTGACGGCGAGGCCGGCCAGCGCCGGGAAATCGGCTACGATTATCTGATTAACGCCACCGGTCCGAAACTCAATTTTGCCGCCACGCCGGGGCTTGGCCCGGAAGGCTTTACGCAATCGGTCTGCACGTATGAACATGCGGATAAAGCGGCAGGAGCATTTATGGCGGCAGTGGAAGAAATGAAAATGGGCCGCCCCCAGACCCTGCTCATCGGTACCGGCCATGGCATGTGTACGTGCGAAGGGGCGGCGTTTGAATTCGTGCTGAATGTGGAATTTGAACTCCGGCGGCACCAGGTGCGCGACAAAGCCCGTGTGGTGTTTATCACCAATGAACCGGAACTGGGGGATTTTGGTGTGGGGGGTATGCACTTCAAACGCGGCGGCTACGTGGTAAGCAGCAAATTGTTTGCGGAATCCCTGTTTGTGGAACGGGGGGTGGAATGGATTACCGGCGCGCACGTGCAGAAAGTTGAGGCGGGCAAGGCGTTCTACGAAACCCTGGATGGTGAAAACCATGAAGCAGCGTTTGATTTTGCCATGCTTCTGCCACCGTTTACCGGTGCCGGGATGAAGGCGTTGGATCGGGCGGGCCAGGATATCACTGCGGATCTATTTATGCCCAATGGCTTTATGAAGGTGGATGCGGATTACAGTAAAAAAGATTTTACGCAGTGGAAAGCCTCCGATTGGCCGCAGAGCTATCGGAATCCAAAGTATGCCAACATCTATGCGGTGGGCATCGCATTTGCCCCGCCGCATGCCATTTCCCGCCCACGGGTCAGCGCCAGGGGTACGCCCATTTCACCGGCTCCGCCGCGAACGGGCATGCCATCGGCGATCATCGGACGGGTGGTGGCCAACAATATCGCAGACCAGGTGCTGGGCCGGACCCGCCGCCAGCCAAAAACCGCTTCCATGGCGAACCTGGGAGCGGCATGTGTGGCGTCGGCGGGAGCGAACTGGTGGTCCGGCACGGCTGCCTCCATGACCATGTACCCTATTGTACCGGATTTTCAGCGATTTCCGGAATACGGCCGCGACCTGAAATTTACGTTTGGTGATATTGGCTCCGCCGGTCATTGGATCAAAAAAATTCTCCACTACATGTTTATCTATAAGGCCAGGGCGCTGCCATTTTGGTGGCTGATTCCGGAGTAACATCATGAGTATGAATCAATCAGATCAGCATGCACCGCTGCCCACACACACCACGCGTTTCTTCCGCACGTTTGTGCCGTGGCAGGTGCTGAAATTTATTTCCATCAACCTCAAAATGATCCGCATGATCCGGCGGTCGCATTAAGCGAGGCGTCATTTTGCCTGGTTGCATGGCGTGATACGTAGCGGTCAATACGGGATGAGCGGTACGGCTGGCCCCAAAGGTGCCACCTCCACGATGGGCCTCTAACATTGCTCTTGCAAAATAGGAAATTAATCCTATAATGCAAACAATGCTGGATCGTATTATAAAACCAATGGTTACAAAGCGACTATCCGCTTATCCGGCGGTGGCGCTGCTCGGGGCACGCCAATGCGGCAAGACCACCCTGGCCCGTTCTCTGGGCGGAATTTACTTTGACCTCGAACACGAACCCGAGCAGTTACGGCTTGATCTCCAATGGGACAGAATCATCGCCGGAGGACAACTGGTGGTGCTGGACGAAGCGCAAAATTTCCCGGCGGTCTTTCCGCGATTGCGCGGTGCCATCGACCAGGATCGACGCCGCATGGGACGATTTTTACTTTTAGGCTCGGTTTCGCCGGCCTTGATGCGCAATGTATCTGAATCCCTGGCTGGCCGCCTTGCGCTGCTGGAGCTATCGCCGTTGACTTGGTTGGAGTTGCCCTCCGAGGAAGACCGCGCGAACTTGTGGCTTCATGGCGGCTATCCGGACGGCGGCGTGCTTGCGCCAGCACAGTTTCCTCAATGGCAAAAGGATTATCTCACCTTGTTGGCACAGCGTGATCTACCCGTCTGGGGACTGCCGGCCAATCCTTGGACCACGTCCCGCCTGCTGCGCATGCTGGCGGCCGTACATGGCCAGGCTTGGAATGCCTCTCGCCTGGGGGCCAGTCTTGCCCTGGACTACAAGACCATCAACAGCTACACCAGCTATTTGACGGGTGCTTTTCTGGTGCGGATGCTTGAGCCATATCAGGCCAATCTCGCTAAGCGCCTGGCTAAAAGTCCGAAGTGTTATTGGCGCGACAGCGGCCTCCTCCATGCTTTGCTTAACGTAGCCGACATGTCCTCCCTGCTGGTGCAGCCGTGGGTGGGGGCCAGTTGGGAGGGCTTTGTCATCGAGCAGGTTCTCTCTACGTTGTCTGCCATCGGCCGACCGCATCAGGCCTTTTATTTTCGCAGCAGCGACGGCTATGAAATTGATCTGGTGCTGGAACTAAGCGGTGAAAAATGGGCGATCGAGATAAAATTAACAACCGCTCCAACCCCGGCTGATTTTCAGCGTTTGAATAAGGCGGCGGATCTTATCGGGGCAGACCGGCGTTTTCTGGTGTCGCAGGCCGCGGCAAGTGCCGGCGACCAGCGCCAAGCCATGTGCAATCTGGACTGGCTGCTGGATCTGCTCCAACACGCGCCGGCGTCACGGGGAAAGCCCCTGGCCTAAGCCGCCAGCACCCATCATCGCGGCCTTAGTATTGATCGGGATGTTTGGTCGAGCCAACCATTGGCTGCCCAAATCAAACTGTCATAATGGACTGCTCCGGTCAAGTGTACCAACATGGCACCCGCGGTCTGGTTCGATTGCCAGTTGGGGCGGCTCCGCCGCGAACGGGCATGCCATCGGCGATCATCGGACGGGTGGTGGCCAACAATATCGCAGACCAGGTGCTGGGCCGGACCCGCCGCCAGCCAAAAACCGCTTCCATGGCGAACCTGGGAGCGGCATGTGTGGCGTCGGCGGGAGCGAACTGGTGGTCCGGCACGGCTGCCTCCATGACCATGTACCCTATTGTACCGGATTTTCAGCGATTTCCGGAATACGGCCGCGACCTGAAATTTACGTTTGGTGATATTGGCTCCGCCGGTCATTGGATCAAAAAAATTCTCCACTACATGTTTATCTATAAGGCCAGGGCGCTGCCATTTTGGTGGCTGATTCCGGAGTAAGGAACCGCGCAAAAATAAATTCGTGTTTTACGGCGCAGAAATTTTGGCCGCCAGCGAGGCGTGAGCGAGGCGCATACCCCGGCAGTGGGTCTGGAACGAGCGAACAACGAAGCTGGAGGCCAAAAGGGCCAGCCGGAAAGTGCGAAGTTATTTTTGCCCGGTTCCTAACATCATGAGTATGAATCAATCAGATCAGCATGCACCGCTGCCCACACACACCACGCGTTTCTTCCGCACGTTTGTGCCGTGGCAGGTGCTGAAATTTATTTCCATCAACCTCAAAATGATCCGCATGATCCGGCGGTCGCATTAGCCTGACGCACAGCGACCGGCTTCCAAACATCGATACTTCTGGTAAGCACGGGACTGATCCAATGCGGATTCCAGACAAGGGCCGCCGCAGGCGCGCAACCTACGCCAGGTGTAAGCGCAGCCACGCAAAGGCAATCTCCTGCATCTGCAGGTCAAAAGAGTGGCGTACCGGGAAGAACCGGCCCACATAATTTTTCGCTGCGCCGGCCCGGCGATAATGCTGCCGCAGACAATGATGAGCTCCACGCATTCCGGCCAGGGAAAACAGCTCATCACGCGATGCATACTGCACCATCAACGGTGAGGGTGCCCGGCACGCCGCCAGATCCGGCCAGTCGCCCACCCGGCTTAAACCCGGCGGCCAGAACATCCACGTATGGTATTTTACATGTGCATCCACCAGCGGCTTGTACTTGCTCATCATGCCCACTATGACCGCCGCATGAATGTGGTTGCACGTGGCCTGCAGCAGCGCCGCCCGGCAGCCACCGCCCGAAAGTCCCACACAGCCGATGCGCTGCGCCACCACGTCATCCCGTGACCGCAGATAATTGACCGCCACCCGATCTTCATAACTGACGACCGCCGCCAGCGTGGTGCCCAGCACCGTGCAATATTTTTCTACCAGATGTTCATGGTCGTTAGCGGCCTCGTTGTAGGCCTGAATGTCCGCCCGGGTCACCGGGCCGGCTTTGCGGCGATGCTCCGCCGCCTTTGCGTGGCTCCTTGGAGGCATGGCAGGAAGCGGAAAGCGCCGACTTCCCCAGAGAAAAACATCCGGTACGAGCACCGCAAAGCCCCGTTCAGCCAGGGCATTGGCGAATGCCCGTCTGCCGTAAAACTGCCGGCGAGATGCCTGCAAAAATGGGGCCTCGCCACCCGGACCATCCGCAATTTTCTCCTTGCCGTAGTATTTAAATGCACCATGATCGTGAAGAGCAACCACCGCCGGCAACCGGCGTGCAGGAGCATGACGGGGCCGCAGCAGATAGGCATGCGTGCGAGGCCCATAACCCACCGACCAGGAAATTTCTTCGCCGATGATACGGGGAGTTTGCCATTGTCCGTCAATCGTCGGGGCCTGAGGTTTTTCCGTTCCAATGGAAAAATCCAACAATTGTCGCACGGTGCGTTGAGCCGTTATTCCCGGCGGCAATGACGGAAAAAGAGCATGCGCAGATTCTGCCGCAGCCACCCAATCGCTATATGGACCAAGATCCTGATAAATCATAAAAGCCCCCCTTCATTCTGCCCTTCGTGGGCGAAAGTGCCAAAAGGTTGATCACCATGTTCTGCGCCGGTCACCTTCAGCATACCCATAACAAACTGACATAAAGGGCTGCAGTGGTCAAGTGTACCAACATGGCACCGACGGCCTGATTCGCTTGCCAGTTGGGGCGGCTCCGCCGACACTATGCCTCATGCCTAAAAGACCGCATTATCGCAGAGCCATTACAGAGGCAGCGCCGGCAACCGGATCATTTCGGGTATGGCATCTGTTGGTTGCCCTGCCGCTCTCGACGGTGGTGGTGGCGGGCATCATTGCCGGACCACTGCTGCTGGTGGTGTTGTCGGTGGCCTTTAACGCCATCTGGGCCGCGATCATACTTTTACCGGCAACGGTATTTGGGCTGTTATGCACCATACGGCTGGCCAAAACCCCCGCCATCACCAATTCCCCATGGCCAGACGCCTGGCGAATTGTGATTTCCGCAGGCGTGGGACTGGGGGCTATTTCGTTGGCCATGTTGCTGCTGGGGTCGTTGCATGCACTTACACACGGCATTCCCGGTCTGATGCTCATGGTGCTGACGGCAGCGGGATACCCGGCGGCCTCCGGCTTTGTGCGAACCATGGACAAAGCGTCGTTCACCCGCGTGCTGCAGTGGTCCGATGCGGCGATGCTGCTGGCGGCGTTGCCCCTGGGGTGTCTGCTGGTGGCATCCACCTTTCCGCCCGGCACGCTTTGGCATACAGAAGGGTATGGCTACGACGTATTGGAATACCATTTGCAATTGGCGCGGCAATTTTCAGCGGCGAATTCCACTGCGCCGGTGGTGGGCAATATTTATTCCTACCTTTCTTTGAATGTCGAGATGCTCTACACGCTGATTGCCTCTCTGGCTCGCAGCCTTATTGGCGTGGATTATCTTTATCCGCTGATTTATGGTGCCCAGGCGTTGCATGCCGCCATTACCGTTCTAGCCGCGGCGGCCATTGGGCTGATACCGATTCCGCTGTCGCGGCTGGGCCGCATCTTCGCCTTCGTAGCGGTTTTAGCCGTACCATGGACCCTTGTGATCGGCTCGCTGGCTTATAACGACGGTGCCGTGTTGCTGTATGGAGCTTTGGCCATGGGGCTTACGGTGGCGGATTTATCCCTGGATTCAGCAATTATTCTGGGAATTCTGCTGGGGCTGGCGGTGGGTTGCAAAATGACTGCTGGCGTGATGATTTGTATTCCCGCAGCCGTGGTGCTGATGGCCCGTGCTAAATTTCGTTTTTTGCTGCTGGCCACCGTGGTGGCCCTGACACTTTACAGCCCGTGGATGGCCCGCAGTATGGTTTTTACCCATACCCGCCGGCAGTTTGGAAATCCTGTTTTTCCAATATTTTCCGGCTCATTGGGGCGGGGCCATTGGAGCAAATCTCTGGCCATTCGTTTTGATCGCGGACATCGCCCGCCGGCGGGGAGTGCTTCGTTTTCAGGACACATATCGGCTCTGGCGGACCAGTCTATACTTGACCGGCAATGGTCTCCGGGTGTTGCCGCATGGGCCGGCTTGTTGCACCATCCGCCGCAGTTCGGAGCCGGCGGCCGATGGCCGTGGCATATTGGCATGTTGTGGCTGGCGATATTTCCGTCGCTGCTGCTGGCCATATTGCGCGGCCGCACCGCCGTTATGCTGCTGATATTTCTGCTGGTGCAGGTGCTCGCATGGCTCACATGTACACAACTGCAGGCCCGGTTTCTGCTGCCGACGATTTTGCCGATGGCCATTGTGCTGGGGCTGGCGGCGGACGCATTGCCCGCATTTCGCCGGTTTTTGCTGATCATTCTGGCCGGCCAGTCGCTGTTTTGCAGCTTGCTGCTGGCTCCGGAAACGGGACTGCTGGCTGGACCGCAAAATTCCACTCGGCCGCCACTGATCGGAGCATTATTATCTTTGCCGGAGGATTGGATTGAATCCTCGATTCCGTCGCATCTGTTCACCCGCCGGGATGTTATTGATCTGGAAGGTTATTCATCCCCGCTGTATGTGCACGGGCGTGTGATTTACAACACGGTTTTTAACCGCAACAAGCTGGCCAGGGCGTTCCGGCAGGGCGGGGCGAAGGGAGCCATGGCGTGGTTGCAGCGGCATGGCGTGAATTATCTGATTGTGGATTGGAACGAAGTGCAACGTCTGCGGCGAACTTATGGTTTCGATCCAGTGATTACCCCGCGGAATATAAATTCCCTGATTCCGCTGGGCCTGAATCCACTGGCGGTTAAAACTTCGCCGGGAATCCAGATTTTTGCGGTAACAACGCCGGAATCTGCTGCAACGCGACTTTCACCTTGATGGAAAAATAATTCCGGTGATCCTGATCAGGCACTTTTGGCGGCTGCAGCAAGCAGCGACATTTCAATGCGGTTGAGCATATCGGCAAAGGTGCTGTCGATACGGCGGGCCTCTTCGATTTTTTCCACGGCGTGCATGACCGTGGTATGATCACGCCCGCCAAAGTACCCCCCCACTTCCTCCAGCGAATAGCGCGTGCGTTGCCGGGCCAGATACATGCAGACCTGCCGCGGCAGGGTGATGGACTTATGCCGCTTTTTGCTTTGCAGATCGGAAAGTCGCACGTTATAGAAAGCGGTTACCTGATCGATAATTTGTTGAATGGAGACCATGCGTTCGGAAGGTGGCACCATGTCTTCCAGAGCCTGGCGGGCGGTGTCCAGGTCGTAGCGGCCACCGTTGAGCATGGCATAGCCTTGAATCTTGGTGATGGCACCTTCGAGTTCACGGATATTACTTTCAACCCGCGAGGCGATGTGGCGTACCACGTTTTCCGGCAGGTTGATGCCGCGGAGGCGGGCTTTTTTAGTAACGATAGCGCAGCGGGTTTCAAAACAAGGCCGTTCCACCCGGGTTACCAGACCGCTGTTAAAGCGGGAAATAAGCCGGTCTTCCAGTTCGGGAATTTCGTTGGGTGGGCTGTCGCTGCTGAGAATAATTTGCCGCGACTGCTGATAAAGGGTGTTAAAAGTATGAAAAAATTCTTCCTGCGTACGATCATGACCGGCCAGAAAATGAATATCATCAATAACCAGCACATCCACCCGGTTGCGGTAAATATTACGAAACTGGTGCATATCGCCGGATTGCACACATTCCATGAAGTGGTTGATGAAACTGTCGCAGGATAGATAGATGATGCGGGTATCATCCTGCCGACGCAGTATTTCCTGGCAGGTAGCCTGCAGCAGATGGGTTTTGCCCAACCCCGGCGCCCCATGAATAAAAAGAGGATTATAGGTTTTGCCCGGACGCTCCGCCACGGCTTGACAGGCGGCGTGGGCCATGCGGTTGGTCGGCCCGGTAACAAAATTATCAAACGAATAATCGGGCGATAAAATTACCTCGTTGCTGTAAATATCCGCCAGCCGGTTCCCCGCTGCCGCCGCTGTGGTACCGCAGGTGAAATTCACACTGACCAGCTTGCCCGTAACAGACTGGACAGCCTCGGTGAACATGTCGCGGCACTTGACGGCCACATATTGCTGCTGGATGGCTGTGGCACAACGCACCGTCAACAAACCACCGGTCATATCCTGAGGCACAAGTTCATGGAACCACTGCCGTACCAGTGGCGAATGCATCTGCTGCAGATAAACCAGAATATCGTTCCAGACCGACTGGGCATATTGCAGTGAATCAAGTGTTGACATGAAGGGCACCTCGCGCAATGGATTGCCTCTGGCACGGCGCAAAACACCCTTGCGCCGCGACCCGCGGATACAACCCTGGTACACCCGAATTTATGAACTCTAAGTCAGTGATCGGCCATGATCAAACCGTTCGGACTGTTGCACAATTGCCTTGTCGTTCGTGCTTTCACCATCCGAACAGGAGAATCCATTCCCTGTCGCACACCCCGCAAACCGGTGGAACCGTCGTCGTAAAAGCATCTGGTTTTGACCGGAACCTGCCACCTTGACGTAGTTGATTCCGGCTTCCATCTGCGATTTCCGCCGCCTGCACCGCCGATTACTCCCATTTCCCGTTACGACCAATGTCTTTTAAAGACATCGTCGCTTCATCAACGGTAAACCAACATAAAGGCTCGCATCGCGCCTGTCAAATTAAAAACCGGCGGTGTAAAAAAAGCCCGTTTTATTGGGGTTTTTGCTATGTCCCGGCGTGGCGCCGGCTGCAGCAATGAGGAATAAATTTTCGACGGTTCGCCGGCTGCGGCGGGTCTTGACCGGGGTGCCGCACCAAGGTATATAGATGATCGCCTAATGAGTTTACCGGGCCTTATGGAGCTATACGTATGAAATACCGTACCCTGGGAAATACCTCCGTGAAAGTTTCGGAAATCAGTTTCGGCTGCTGGACTATGGGCGGCCTGAACTGGGTCAACGGCAGCCCCAACGGCTGGGCTGACGTGGATGAAGATCAGGTCACTCAAGCAATTCGCCTGGCAGTGGATGCCGGGGTGAATCATTTTGATAATGCCGATGTGTACGGCAATGGCCGGGCGGAGCGCATGCTGGCCCGGGTGCTCAAGCGTCTGGGGCTGCGCTCCACCGACTTTGTTATCGCCACCAAGGTGGGCCATTTTCCGGGTACCGCCGCACACGCCTATGAAAGCGCCCACATCCGACATCAGTGCGAGCAAAGCCTGATTAACCTGCAGCGCGATTACATTGATTTGTACTATCTGCATCATGGCTCTTTTGGGGATCAGCACCAGTATCTTCAATCCGCGGCCGATACCCTTGACGATCTGGTCCGGCAGGGCAAGGTGCGGTTGAAGGGGCAGTCCGCCTATTCGGAAGCTGATTTCGAACGCGCCGTTCCCGTGGTCAAACCACAGGTGCTGCAAAGCTGGGCCCATGCCCTGGATGACCATTTCATCCGGGCCGGCGGGCCATTGCAGAAATTGATGCAAAAATTTGAGCTTACCTTTGTGGCCTTCAGCCCGCTGGCCCAGGCACGACTGCTGGGTAAATATAACCCCCAGCACCCCCCCACCTTTGAACCGGGCGATCATCGCCTTGGTTCCAAGGCTTTTTCCGGCGAGGAACTGGCGCGCCTGGCCGGAAAAATTGAAAAACTCAAAGCCCGTTTCGGTGATACCACCGAAGACCTGGCCGCAGTCGCCTTGCAATACGTGCTTGCTCATCCGCGAGTGTCGTGTGTTATTCCAGGCTTTCGCAACGCTGCCCAGGCCCGTTGCAACGTTGGGGCCGACAGCCGCACGCTTTCCGCCTCGGATATTGAATTTATCCGGACGGTGATGGCCGCATAAATTATGTTGCTTCGTGCGCCGGTAAGGGACCGCGCAAAAATAAATTCGTGTTTTACGGCGCAGAAATTTTGGCCGCCAGCGAGGCGCGAGTGAGGCGCATACCCCGGCAGTGGGTCTGAAACGAGCGAACAACGAAGCTGGAGGCCAAAAGGGCCAGCCGGAAAGTGCGAAGTTATTTTTGCCCGGTTCCTAACCGGGCGGATTTATGGACACCAGCCCCCGCTGCGGATACCGTGATGGCCGGGCCGATGAGGCGGCAAAAAACTACCGGCAATCCGGCAACAATTTCGTTGCTCCGGCGATACCGCAGATGTCGTAAAAATTTCATGCCGGCCCACAGGCAGAGTAACCCATGAACATTGTGCTTATCGGCTATAGAGGCAGCGGAAAAAGCTCCATCGGCAAATTACTGGCCGCGCGTCTGGGCATGGCGTTTGTCGACACCGATGAACGGATTGTGCAGCAGGCCGGGAAAAATATAGGGGCTATTTTTGCCGATGTTGGCGAAAAAGGTTTTCGCGACCTTGAAAGTGCGGTGGTACAGGACGTGGCGGTGCTGGATGATACAGTTATCGCCACCGGCGGCGGGGTGGTGCTGCGTCCGGAAAATATGTCCCGGCTGAAAGAACATGGCAAAGTGGTGTGGCTCAATGCCCCAGCGGAGGTATTATGGCAGCGGATTGCTGCAGATCCCGGCAGCAGCCACGCACGTCCGAATTTAACGCCGTCCGGCGGGTTGGAGGAAATTCGTCGGCTCCTGGAGGTCCGAAATCCGCTGTATGCGGCGGCGGCGGATATCACGCTGGATGTTTCCATTCTCAATGCGTCGCAGGCGGCCTATTATCTGTCAGAAATGGTGTGATAATAACCAAATCATGGGCAGCGAAAATCGGACTTTCATGCCGCTGTTAGTCCTTTTACACGTTTTTTTATCCCTGCTTAAAATTGCTCCATTCGCCGATGAACAAAGGAGTGTGGTGCAGAACATTTCGCCACGAGCATGGTGTTTTGATAGCGTCCAGGCGAGGTCATCGGGGCAGGCTGCCGGTGGCTTTGTATCCGGTACCCAATGAGAAGCGGTGGAGCATGAGAACAAGTCGGCAAATGATAGTTGAAGCCCTGGTGGCACTGGTCGCCATCATGGTTTTGATTTTGCTGACGATGGCGGGGGTGATGCGATCCCGCCAAGCCGCAAAAAGCCTGATCTGCTCTGAAAATCTGCTCCACGTTGGCCGGATGCTGCAAGCCTATACCCAGACCAACCATGACTTTATCCCGCCTTCCAGCATGCAGTTGCACAGCACCCGGACCAGTAAAACCGGCCGCTACACTTATGCCGATGCCCTGGTGGAATCCAACCTGGGCATCCGTCCGATCCCGCCGGCGATGGCGTCGGTGAATAATCAGCGGGCTATCGCCCGCGAGTTTGGCCTGTGGTTCCGATGCCCATCGGCCACCAGGCCTGTTACCAACCCCTTCGGCGTCACCTACGCCTGTAACCCCAACGCTTTCTGGCGCGTACCTGCTCGAAACAACAAGGCCAACGACCATCCTGGTGAACTGCTGGATCAAATGCGGGATATTCCCCGGCCCGCCGGTGTTATTGCCGTCGGCGACGCCAATCAAAATGCTCAAGGTGATTCCTGTCCCGCCTTTGACTGGCGCCGTTATGGCCTGCTTGATGATTCATTTGAGCCGACCCGGCGTATTCCCATCGGCGGAACAGGCGGATTGGGCAATAAAGATGGCATGGCGGTCATCGGTCCCGGAGATTCCGGATTACGCTATCGACACATCAGCAATGTCATTGGCACGCCTGGTGCCAATGTCCTTTTCTTTGACGGCCACGTAACCCAGATTCAGGTCAACCACCTGCGTCAGATGGATATCGCCGCATCGTATTAAGGAGTCGCACAAACATAAATTCATATTTTAAGGAGCAGGAGTTTTGGCTGTTGGCGAGGCGTATACCTCGCCAGCCGGCTACGACGAGGCGGGCGGAGATCAGCGGGCTGTTGAGGGTGAAGCCGGCTGGGAGCTTGCCGGAGCCGGGGCTTGAGCCTGCATGGCCTGGAGCATTTTCAGCGCTTCCCAGGCCTGCATGGGCGACATGCGATTGAGATCCAGGGCCGCCAGGTGACTTAGCGCCTGCGATGATGGCGTTTCAAACAGAGCAATCTGGCTGTTGACGGCGGTGGCGGCGGCCCGGGGCCGGGCTTTGCCCACGTGCACTTCCAATTGTTCCATGAGTTTTTTGGCGCGAATAATGACGCTGCGCGGTACGCCGGCAAGCCTGGCGACCTGTACGCCGTAGGATCGATCCGCATGGCCTGGCACAATACGATGCATGAAGACGATCTGGTCTTCCCATTCGCGCACCAGCACACTGAAATTGCGCACTGCCGGCGTGCTTTCCGGCAACTCGGTAAGTTCATGGTAGTGGGTGGCAAACAAGGTGCGGCAGCGCACAGAGTCCGCAAGAAATTCGGTAATGGCCCAGGCTAAAGCCAGGCCATCCAGCGTACTGGTGCCACGCCCGATTTCATCCAGAATCACCAGCGAATCGGCCGAGGCATGGTGCAAAATGTTGGCGGTTTCGGTCATCTCCACCATGAAGGTGGACTGCCCGCCAGCCAGGTCATCGGACGCTCCCACCCGCGTGAAGATGCGATCTACCAGGCCCACCACGACTTCGGACGCGGGCAGATAAAACCCCGCCTGGGCCATGAGCACCAGCAGTGCGGTCTGACGGATATAGGTGGATTTACCGGCCATGTTGGGGCCGGTGATTAAATGGAGTGTGGCCTGGTCAGGCTCGAAGGAAACATCGTTGGGTACAAACTTGTCGCCCAAAATCCGCTCCAGCACCGGATGCCGGGCCTCCACGAGGCGAAGTTGGCGTTGCGGGGTGAGCGTGGGCCGCACGTAATGCCTGGCGCGGGCGACATGGGCGATGGAGGCGAGCACATCGAGGCCGGCCAGGGCGGCGGCGACGGCCTTGAGCGGTTCCGACTGGCGGGCCAGATCTTCGCGGAGATTTTCAAAAAGTTCCTGTTCCAGCAGGCGCGAGCGTTCCTGGGCCTGAAGCACATCGGTTTCAAACTTCTGCAATTCCGGGGTAACGTAGCGCTCGGCATTTTTGACCGTTTGCCGGCGCGAAAATTCCGGCGGTATGCGGTCGCGGTGGGCGTGGGTAACTTCAATGTAGTAGCCGAACACCTTGTTGTAACCGACCTTGAGGGAGCTGATGCCGGTGCTTTTGACCAGGCCGGCCTGATAATCCGCCAGCCAGTTGCGTGAATCATGAGCCAGGGATCGCAGGCGGTCCAGTTCCGGATTAAAGCCCTGGCGAATGACGCCGCCATCGCGCAGGTGACCGGCCGGATCTTCGGCAATGGCGGCGCGGATATCGTCGGAAATTTTTTGTGCAGCCGATGTATACGTATCAAACCCTGCCAGACCGGGACTTTCAACCCCGGATTCCCTGAGAATTTTGGCGATCACGGGAACAATATCCAAAGAGCGGCTCAGGGCGATGAGGTCACGCGGCCCGGCGCGGCGGCAGCAGATGCGTGCCGTGATGCGCTCCACATCACCGCAACTGGTCAACAAAAGCCGAATTTGCTGGAGGGCCGCTTCGCGTTCCAGCAGTTCACTCACCGCATCCAGCCGGGCGTTGATGGCCTGGATGTCCCGCAGCGGAAATATCAGCCAGTTGCGCAGCAGCCGCGAACCCATGGGGGTCTGGGTTTCATCCACGGCGGCGACGAGCGAACCTTCGGCGGTATTGTTGCGAATGCTGCGCAGAATTTCCAGGGAACGTACCGATGCAGGGTCGATCAGCAGGTAATCGGCACGCTCGAAACGTCGCGGCGGCTGAAGGTGCTCGAGCGAGGCTTTTTGTGTTTCATGCAGATAAGTGAGCAAGGCCCCGGCGGCACGCAAGGCCATACTTTGCGGGTCTTGATAGCCAAAGCCGCCAAAGCCCAATACGCCATAGTGTTCGCGGAGTGTTTTATGGCCGTGATGCTCCTCGAGTTGCCAGGCCGGTCTGGGAGTCAGGGTCAACTTAAGGGCCTCGGCCACAGGGGCCAGCCAGACGGGGGTGTGATGATCCGCGGCATCGGCATAGAGCATTTCGCGGGGGCGAATGCGGGCAAGCTCATCAAGGCAGATGGAAATGGGTGCTTCCAAAGTCCAGAATTTACCGGTGGATAAATCGCACCAGGCCAGAGCTGCCGGGACTTGCCCGGTATGATCTGCGGCATTGCCGGTGGAGGCTGGGCCGGCAGTTTCACTGCGCGGGCCTGCAGCGGAGCGGCCTTTGTCGCGGCCGTCCATCACGATGGCGGCAAGAAAATTTTCCTCCCGGCCATCGAGCATGGCTTCATCGGTAAGGGTGCCGGGCGTAACAAGGCGTGTTACCTGGCGATCAATCAGGCCTTTGGCGTCGGCGGCTTCTTGCATTTGTTCGCAGATGGCCACCTTATAACCGGCGGCGATCATGCGGCTTAAATAGGTTTCCACGGCATGGAACGGCACCCCGGCCATGGGCACGGGATTTTCCCCCTTGCTGCGGCTGGTGAGGGCGACGCCGAGCACGCGGGCGATGATGCGGGCGTCTTCATAGAATGTTTCGTAAAAATCGCCGATACGGAAAAAAAGCACCGCGTCCGGATATTGGGTTTTGTAGGCCTGGTATTGGCGCATGGCCGGCGTCAGTTCGGCGGGGTCCACGGCGGCAATATCCTGTTGATTAAAAGCGCGGGTCATGGGCAGAATTATACTCAGTCCCGGGCCAAGTAAAAACCGGGCAGCACCCAAGGTTCGTGGCGGGGACAGCTCTGGCGGCAGCGGCCTGAATTGCAGCCGGCACAGGGGTAAAATTCGTTCCGCCGGGGAAGCTGCGCGGCACGGCTCAATGCGTATCGGTTACCTGGTTGGCAATGAGCGTGGCCTGCATCACATGGCCGGAAAGCACACCGGCGGCCGCGTGCTGCAGGTCTGCGGCGTACTGCGGATTGTGAACAATGCGTTTGAGGACCAGGCGCACGGTGGGATCGTGGCGAACCGGCCAAAGCTGGTAGATGCACTGCCGCACGCCGGCAGCGCGGGGCCGTTCCACCGTGGGCAGGAGGCGCTGCTTAATTTGCCAGGGTTTGCCGGCGTCCGCATCGCTGAAGGCGGCGTGAATGCCGGATACATCATTGGCTGCAGCCTTGTTGCCGATCAGATTGCCGAGCACATCGCGGCTGGCCTGTGCCGCCTGGGAGGCTCCGCCACCGGATAAGGAAAGTTCGCGCACCCGCAAGATACCGTAATGGCGCACCGCCCCGGCGGCGGCATGACCGGCTGGGGGCCATTCCCGGACGATATGGACGTGGAATTGTTCGGTGGCGATTTCGGCTACGTATTTGGGGCGATCGGATGCGGTGCTTACGTGCAGCACCAAATCGTTGATCCAACGCGGACCGAAAATACCAGCCAGATACCGATTGAGATTTTCCATTTTCTGCCAGACACGTGCCTCATGGGCCTGGTATTTTTTGCGGGTGGACAGGGCCAGCAGTTCAAAGGCTTGGTGCAGCCTGGTGTTGTCGTTGGTGCTGATATCATAAAAGAAAGTGCGCACCAGTTTGGCCCGGCTTACGGGGTACGCCAGGGCCGGATTCGGGCCTGGCGCGGTAAGGCGGGAATAAAGCCACCATCCGCCCGCTACCACAGCCAGTACCACCACCGCAGCAAGGATCAGCTTGATCATTCGCACCCGGCTGTCCTGGGCCGCCTGATTCTGCCGGCGACGGATAAACTCTGCGGCGGAATTTAAATCCATGCCGCACTGAATGCACACACTTCGCCCCGGCAACCGGACTGCGCCGCAGCGCGGACACGTACCTGATGAACCTGTACTGCTGGCCATGATAGGGTCTCCAATTGCCCGGGCCGGCCCTGTATCTGCGCGGCGGCCCGGGGCTATCCACCACCTGCTATCCATTATACGCCGGTTGCGGCCCGGCAGTGCAAGCCATATGGGTTGAAAACGACCGGTGGGCAGGGCCGTGCAAACGGCATACGGGAGACATGATTGCCGACAAAACGTGACAAGGTTTGCACGATGCACGATAGATTTGACGTAACCGTTCACGAAAGGGCGACCGGGCAGGCTGGAAGCCCGCACCACAAGTGGTGTCCCCGCTGTTGAGGACGCCACCACTGCCATAACGCTGATCTGTTGGCATGGCCGTGAACGGTTACGATTTGAAAAAATGGCGATGATGGGAAAAATGACCAAAATACTGGCCCAGGCCTGTATTGGCGGCATGGGTCTGGCTGCCGTTGAAGAATGGCAACGGGCCGTCAGCCATGGGCTAAATCCGACGGACATGGATCATATGGCGGATGGTCTACCCGTGGAATACGCATGCCGCCGCCTAAATACATCTCCGGCGGACGGTCACATTCCAAGGCCAGCACGGCACATACTGGATCGGGCGAATGTTCCGGCAGGCCGCCGATGACCACGCGCTGTCCTGTTTGCACCGGCCGCAAACGGCCTTCCGCCTGTAACCCCAGCAGTTTGGCACCAAGCACCTGGCATTGTAACCCGGCCAGAACCAGTTCCCGGCCCGGCCAGCGCCGCAGCAGCACATAGAGTGTGTGGCCCCGGGCGGTCATCGGGCCATGATGGCACCAGTCGCCGCGATGGTCTCCGCGCCGGCGCAAACCAAAGGTAAAGCGATCAGTATTGAAAATACACTCACCGCAGCGCCCCAGCCATTGCCCGATCGCTTCCAGAACATCCACGGTCGGCTGGGGAATCGAGCCATCGCCGCGTGGTCCGACATTGAGCAGCAAATTGCCGCGGTCCGCGGCCACTGCGGCGAGCATATCCACCACCTGGCCGGGCGTTTTCCAATCATGATCTCCCTGATGATAACCCCAACTGTTGTTAAGGGTGATGCACGCTTCCCAGGGGCGCCACGGATCGGGTGCGCCAAGATGGCCCTCCGGTGTGGCGAAGTCACCGGGCAACCCGTTGCGACCATTGAATAAAATGCCGGGATCAATGGCCTGGACCATGTGGTTCATCGTCCGGGCCTGCCACTGATCGGCGTTGAAGGGCCACCAGCCGTCATACCACAAAACATCAATCGGCTGGTATAGCCGCACCAGTTCGGCGAGGCGCTGATGGGTGCGTAGAATAAAGGTCTGATAGGCGGTAGAGTCTTCCAAAGCGGCCACGGCATCGGGCTGGTCCATCCAGTTATTCAAACTGTGATACAACCCGATACGCAGGCCGCGACTGCGGGCGGCGGCGATGATTTCTCCGGTAAGGTCACGTCGGGCCGCCGCATGCAGTGATCCAAAATCGCTCAACTGCGTATTGTACAGCCGAAATCCATCATGGTGCATGGTGGTGAAGACCACGTAGCGCATGCCGGCCCGTACGGCCAGATCGCAGATGGCCTCGGCGTCAAAGTGTGCTGCGGTGAATTGCGCAGCCAGCCTGCGATATTCCGCTGGATCGATGCGCTGGCGATTAAGCACCCACTCGCCCTGCCCCAACATGCTGTAAAGCCCATAGTGAATGAACATGCCATAGCGTAGATCGGCATAGGCGGCGGGGGTTAACCGCACGCCGCTATCAGGAACGTGGCGAGCCTGCGAATCGCCCGCAGATTGTGCATTCATGGTCATGAGCAGATTCCCTTCGGGAAACAGCCAAGGTTCCACGATTCAGATAATAAGACAAGACGGGTTGAACATTCGCAGTGCGTTGCCGGCGGCGTTGAACGCTGTTTACCGATATGCAGATGGGCCTTGTAGGCGTGCTGCCATCGGCCAAAACCCTGCCCCGGCGGCCAGTAATTATTTTTGCAATACTCGCAAATAAATATCTTTGCGGTCGCGGCGTATCGATACCGACTGCGTATTGGCCAGAGTTTTAGATAAAAACCAACCCGGACATTTCAAGGCCGCTGATTTGTCCGTGCAATGGGGCTACGTGTGTGGCACGTGCGGATGTGTTAACGTTTTTATTTTTTCGCACCACTCTTGTGCGACGCCGCCTTGACGAACTTGGCGACATTGGGCGGCAGCTTGTGGCCAGACCCTATCGAGTGCACAAATCCGCGGACAATACTGGACACGCTCGCGCCATTTGCAGACGCAATTTTTTTGGCCAGTTGTACGGTTTTCTTGTCTACGCTCAGGGTTAGCTTGTTCATATACATTCTCCAATTAGAACATAGGACGGCTTATATCATACTATTTACGTGGCGCTAACGCAACCCCCATATTCGCTGTCGGCCATAAAACTGTAAACCAAGTTAAGGTGCGTTTGGTGGGCCGGCAGTGGAGCGTCCCGTGGGAATCGATTACACTTCCTCCATGCGTAAAGATGTTGTACAACAAGATCCGTTCAAAAGCGTTTCCATTATCGGGATGGGGCTGCTGGGAACTTCGCTGGGTTTGGCCTTGAAGCAGCGACAGTTGGCGGAGAAAATTATCGGTGTGGGCCGGGCCGGTTCGCCCTCGCTGCAGATTGCCCTCAAACGCGGGGCCATCGATGTGGCCCGGACCAATCCTGCCGCCGCAGCACACAGTGACCTGATTGTGCTGGCCACCAACATCGGGGTATTTCCAGACCTGTTCCGGGCGATTGCCAAAGGATTGGCGGAGGACACGATTATTACGGATGTCGGCTCTACCAAGCAGCAGGTATGCCGATGGGCCAGGGATCTGCTGCCCAGAACGGCCCGGTTTGTGGGCAGCCATCCGATGGCCGGCTCGGAAAAACGCGGCCCGGAATTTGCCCGCGTCGACCTCTACAGCAATGCGGTATGTTTTATCTGTGCCGGCAAAGCCGGGCGGATGGAGTTGGCCGCACAGCGGGTGGAATGGATGTGGCAGCAGGTGGGCATGCGAACGTTGCGCGTTAAACCACAGTCCCATGACCGATGGGTAGCCGCCATCAGCCATACACCCCATGCCGCGGCCGCAACATTGGTCAACCTGATCCAGGCGGATGCGGCGAATCTGCTGCGGGCTGCCGCCGGCGGGTTTATGGATACTACGCGCGTGGCTTCGGGGGATGTGGAAATGTGGACCGATATTTTTGTGACCAACCGCCTGGCTGCCAGCAAGTCGATTCGGACTTTCGTACAACTGCTGCAGGGCTTTGAGCGGGCCATCCGTAACGAGGACCGCACCGCGGTGCGGGAATTTCTCCAGCGGGCCAAAACCATTCGCGATCAACTGCCGCAGCGCCAGGGTGGCGGATGAGAGACGCGCCGCCCAGGCGATCCACCTGCGACCATCGGCGGCCGACAAGAGGAACAGGCCGGTTCATCATCATATTGTATATGTTACATTTTCCAGAATCAGCAAGTTACGTTAAAGTTGAGTGAGAAAACAGGGCCTATGGTTTTTTTGACACAGGAGTTTTCAACATGGCAATTCAAACCAACGTGCAAAAATCCACGGAAATTACCAGCGAAACGCTGCGGCAACTGGGTCAGCAGTTGCGGATAGATTCCATCCGCTGCACCACCGCGGCCGGATCAGGCCATCCCACATCTTCCATGTCTGCCGCGGATCTGATGGCCGTGCTGATGAGCCGGTACCTCAAGTATGACTGGCAAAATCCGCATCATCCCAATAACGACCGGCTTATTTTCAGCAAGGGGCATGCGTGTCCGCTGCTGTATTCCATGTACAAAGCGGCGGGCGTTATTACCGATACCCAGTTGCTGCAGGTGCGCAAAATGGGCAGTCCGCTGCAGGGCCATCCCAACCCACACGTGCTGCAATGGGTGGATGTGGCCACCGGATCGTTGGGCCAGGGGCTGCCCATCGGCGTTGGTATGGCGCTGAACGGCAAGTGCATCGATCAGTTGCCCTATCGGGTATGGGTGTTGCTTGGCGACAGCGAAATGGCGGAAGGGTCAGTATGGGAGGCATTTGATAAAGCCGCCCATTACAAGCTCAACCGCCTGATTGCCATTGTAGATATGAACCGCCTGGGACAGCGCGGCGAAACTGACTTGGGCTGGAACAGCGCCGCGTACGCCGCCCGGGCCAGGGCGTTTGGCTGGCATGCCATTGAAGTCAACGGCCACGATCTGGCCGCCATTGACCAGGCCTATGCCGAAGCTCTGCGGCAAACGGAAAAACCCACGTGTCTGGTGGCACGTACCGAAAAGGGCCACGGAGTCTCATTTCTAGCCAATAAAGACGGCTGGCATGGCAAAGCCTTAAGTATTGACGAACAAACCAAAGCTCTGGTAGAGCTGGGGGCACCCATCAACGTTACCATTGCGGTAGCTAAGCCGGATGAATCCACGCCGGCCAAGCTGTGGGCCAGGCAAGCGGTAAAAACGCCGGTTTACGCTTTGGGCACCAAAGAGGCCACCCGTAAGGCGTATGGCGATGCCCTGGTGACCTTGGGCGGTGAACATACGGACATGGTAGTACTGGATGCGGAAGTTTCCAATTCCACCCATGCCGATGAATTCAAAAAGGCTTATCCCAACCGCTTTTTCGAGATGTTTATCGCTGAACAGCAATTGCTGGGAGCCACGGTGGGTTTTGGCGTTCTGGGCAAGAAGGCCTTTGCCTCAACGTTTGCAGCTTTCTTTACGCGGGCGTTTGACCAGATTCGCATGGCCGCCATTTCCAACGCCACCATCCGCCTGGCCGGATCCCACGCCGGGGTAAGCATTGGTGCCGATGGGCCGTCGCAAATGGCCCTGGAAGATTTAGCCATGATGCGGGCGGTCTTTGAAAGCACGGTGCTGTATCCTTCAGACCCCAACCAGACCGTGCAACTGGTAAGCCTGATGGCCCAGCAGAAAGGTATTTCTTATTTGCGCACCACGCGCGAAAAACTGCCGGTACTTTATGAAGCCTCGGAAACGTTTACCATCGGCGGCAGCAAGGTTTTGCGCAAATCCGACCAGGATCGTCTCACCATCGTTGCCGCTGGCATTACCGTGCATGAGGCCATCAAGGCCTGCGACGATTTGGCCAAAGCCGGTATCAAGGTGCGGCTGATTGACCTGTATTCGGTAAAACCCGTGGATAAGGCAACCTTGCGGCAGGCGGCTGCCGAAACCGGCGGCAGAATCATCACCGTAGAAGATCACTGGCCGGAAGGCGGTATCGGCGATGCCGTGCTTGAGGCCCTGGCTACGGATAAATCTGCTCTGCCGCACGTGGTAAAGCTGGCCGTTTCCGGCATGCCTGGTTCCGGTACCCCGGCGGAATTGATGGCCGCAGCCGGCATTGATTCCTCCGCCATCGTCAGAGCGGTAAAGGCCATGCTGTAGGCGATTTTAGGCCGGTGCCGTAATAGTTTGCCGATAAATCCGCCGCAGCCCAGGCGCTGGGCATTATCGCGCCGGTACGCGGCCCCTACCATGGATTGGCTTGAATATAATCCGACTTTCCGGTGAGAAAATTCACCAGGTTATTGACCGCCCTTAGCCCTTGGCGCTGCACGCTTTCGTTGGTGCGGCTGCCGATGTGGGGGGTAAGAATGACATTGTCCAGCAGTTCAAAGATATGCGGATGCTGCATAGGTTCGGTGGCCAGCACATCCGCCCCGTAACCGCGAAGTTTACCGCTGCGGCAGGCCGCGGCTACATCTTCTTCTACCACCAGGCTGCCGCGGGCGGTGTTGATCAGGATGGCACCATTCTTCATCAAGGCCAGGGCCTGGGCATTGATCATGCCGCGGGTGGCAGGGGTGGCGGTGGTATGCAAGGATACCACATCGGCCGCGGCCAGCAGGTCTTCCCAGCGGGCCATGCGCTGCAGGTGGTACTGCCGGGCAAACTCCTCATCCCAATAATTTCCCCAGCCGATGCAGGTCATTCCAAAGCCGCTCATGCGCTTGACCACTTCTTTAGAAATGCGGCCCAGCCCGATGACACCTAATGTTTTGCCCCATAGTTCGCATCCGGTCTGCCGGTCCCACCGGCCGGCTTTAACCGCCCGCAGATGAAACCAGAAACCTTTAGCCACGGCAATCATCAGGCCGATGGTATGCTCGGCCACGGTGGTTTCATTGACCCCGGGGGTGAAAAGTACCGGCACGTGGCGGGCGGTGGCGTGGGCGACATCAATGGAATCCAGGCCGATGCCATATTTGGCAATTACTTTAAGCCGGGGCAGGGCGGCGTCTATCACGCGGGCCGTGATGTAATCATCCCCATTGAGCAAGCCGTCGAAACCGATGCCGTCAGAGAGCATTTGCAGTAATTGGGCTTCAGAGAGCGGGCCGCGGGCACGTACTACCTCAAAGCCACTGTCCGCCAGCACCTGATGATGTCGGCCCGGCGTATCCTGAAAACTTGTGGTGGACAATAAAATTCGGGGCATAACAAATTTTTCTCCGAGTAATTCAGGCACATTATACTGGCCCCTGCCGGGCCAGAAAATCTTTGAAATTATCGGCCAGCAGCAGGCGCACATCGCGCTGTACCTGGGTCTGGGTAAGCCGCAGACCGGTGTGCAGCAGGTCCAGGTATTTATCGGTTAAGGCGCGTTGAATGCACGCCCGGCTATGGGGCCATTTGTAAAGAAGCTGATCCAGCACGCGGGCGTCTGAATGCTGGGGAATAAAACTGGTGCCCAGCAGTTCCAGACGCATACGGGTAATTTCGTCGATAAGGCTGGGGTTATTAAGAAACCACCAGCAGCCAAAAATCATCAGGTTGCCGAATTTGCGGGCCGCAACGCATAATTCATGCTGGTTTTCGCGGGAAAGCATGGTAATGAGAAATTTATTTTCCGGGTGCCGCAGGCACAAATTCACCACCGCCGAAACATCCGCCCGGCCCACCATATCGCCGGCATCGCGCAGTTGCGGTTGCACCCGTAATCGGGAACCGATCATCATGGCCAGAGGCAGTTTACGCTCTCGGCAAACCGGCAGTACCGCCTGTTCCAGCACGGTCTGACCGGAAAGGGCGGCAACATCCGCGGTGCCCGGGCCAAGGGGATAGGTCCATTCCGGCGGCAGGCTTACAGCCATGTAAATGGCCTGTTGCCGGTCCAGCCATTCACCCAAAAAACACCGGACTTCGGCCATGCTTGGGGGCATCAGGCTGCGGCTCAACCGCGTAGCCCCATTCGTGCAGCCGCCGGGCTGCCGCCGGATAATCACGCATAATCGGATCAATGCGCAGCACAGCTTTGAATCGCGCGTCCGGGCCGCGGTTGGCCATGCCCAGCCAGCGTTGGCGTTCGTTATCATCAAATACCGGGTTGGTCATGGTAATGGAATTCACGCCCGAAAGTTCCATCACCCGGTTGATGTAGTCATCCGGATCCTGCTGGCTGAAGAACCGGCGATAGGAATCCAGCGTTTTTTCGTTGGGGTCCAGCCCCAGGCGTTCCAGCAGCGTCAAAACACCCCGGCAGGCCTCGCTGATGGGCGTGCGCTGCACGAAAAGCGTCTTCCAGATATGGTCCGCCTGCTGCGTTACGGTCATTTTCCAGAAGGCTTCAAACGGCAGTTGGGTAGCAGGCACCACACGAAAAACTTCCGCCACCAGGTAATGATAGGTCAGCGTTTGATCAATTCCCCAAAGCATCAATCCCGCGGCATCCGTATGGCCGGTGCGATTGGGGACCGGCGTGCCAAAACAGGGCGGATACAAATGGGTGTGCATGTCGGTAATGGGCTGGTGCAACAGGGCATGTTGCACGATTGATTCAACATTTTCCAAAGTCAGGTTGATATCTTCCATAGCGGATCTCCAATAAGGCCGGCCCCCGGCGCGGGCGGGCCAGTTTTTCAGATACATGCCGGAACAACTTCACGGCGCCGGGCCACCAGGTCAATCAAAGCGGAAAGGCCACGGTGGCAGGCACCTTCATCAAGGTGCGCCTCGTAGGAATGCAGGTGCAGCAGTTCCATGTCGGCAAAGCTCTGACGCAGCATTTCCGGCGTGTACATCTGCTCCGGTTGCGACGGGCCGCCGGTACCAAGGGCAATTTGCTCCGGCCGATAGCCGGTCAGCAGCAAAACGCCGCCGGGTTTAAGGGTGTGCCGGATAAACTTAAACACGCGGTCGCGCTGTTCCGGCTTGAGAAACTGAATCATAATAGCCGCCACGCCGTCATAGGCCGCAGGTTCCCATCGGCGGGTGAGAATATTTTCCACGGCATATCGCACCTGCACCTGGTGCTGGGCCGCCAGTTGCCGGGCTTTTTCCACGGCGTTGGAGGAACCGTCAAACGCATCCACACGGTAACCGCAGCGGGCCAGCCACACACTGTTGCGGCCTTCACCATCGGCCACGGCCAGCACGCGCCCGCCGGCGGGAATCCAGTGGGCAAACGACCGTAAAAACAAATTAGGTTCGGTACCGTATACGTACTCTGCGGAGGCGTAGCGCTGTTGCCAGCGACCCATTTCCAGATCATGTAAAGTCGGAGTGTCGGTGTTCATGGTGGAATTATAACGTATGCCGTTGGCAAGGGCATGGCACCCCCTGTGGTAAAAATGTCTAGTCGGTGAAAAACAGATCCTGGCTCCTGCGTCCGTCCCAGGGCTGTAAAAACGTTGCCTGTGTTGGTTATTCTGGCCGGTATGTTTCCTTACTATAATTCTTTACCACGCCCGTTCATATGCGGGTGCGTGGCATGTTATGCGGAGTAGTATGATAGAATAAAAGGTTGGCGGCCTAAGGATGGGCGGCTTAGGGACCGCGCAAAAATAAATTCGTGTTTTACGGCGCAGAAATTTTGGCCGCCAGCGAGGCGTGAGTGAGGCGCATACCCCGGCAGTGGGTCTGAAACGAGCGAACAACGAAGCTGGAGGCCAAA
>JAJZNX010000081.1 GCA_021852275.1 Planctomycetota bacterium
ATAAGCCCAGGCCACGCCGCTGCCTGCGCCCAAATATGGCCAACACCCGGTTGGCTCCCCTCTCCATCGACTGATGAACAGCCCATGTCCTTGAACCCAACCCACGCCTTGGAGTTTCCGGACATTATTGCAATGGGTCTGTAAAGAGCGAACAACGACGCCCGTGGCCAAAAGGGCCAGCCGGAAAGTGCGAAGTTATTTTTGCCCGGTTCCTAACACCGGTACGCGGACGGTGCGGCCGGAGTTTAGGTTGACATACAATCTTTGCCGCGATAACCTCTAATATACCCCATGGGGGTATAAAGGAGTACCGCTTGTGAAACGCATCAGACAAAACGGCAAAAAATCAGCGGAAAGACGCCGGTTGGCCAATGTACGCCACATGTTCGGTCCGGGCGGCCGGGCTTGGGTAGTAGAACCGGAAATAAAGACCGGCAATCTGAAACGCCTGCGCCGTATTGAAGGGCAGGTGCGTGGATTGCAGCAGATGGTTCAGCAGGAACGCTATTGTGCAGATATTCTGGTGCAGATAGCCGCGGTACAGCAGGCCCTGCGCGCGGTTTCACGGGAATTATGGAAAAATCATCTTCAGCATTGTGTTTCTCACGCGTTGCGGGCGGGCGGCCGGCCGGCCAGAGCAATATCTGCGGAATTAATACAACTAAGCCATTTGTGCCAATAGCCGCCCGGAAAGGTTGACCATGGAAATGCACACGCATCCCCAATCCAGTACTGAAACACCCTCTCATATTGATCCCGTCTGTGGCATGACGGTAAATCCGGACAAAGGTATTGGCCCGTTTGTACATGCCGGCACTGCCTTTTATTTCTGCTGTCAGGGATGCCTGAAAAAGTTTCAGGCTGATCCGGAAAAATACCTCCACCCCAGATCTGCTTCCTCCGTTGCTAACACCGCTGCTGCTCCCGCATTGGTCCAGCTTGGTGGTCTGGCTCGTTCCAGGCCGCCGGTAACAAAATCCGTCGCGCATTACGTATGCCCCATGGACCCGGATGTTGTAAGCGATAAGCCCGGTCCATGTCCAAAGTGTGGCATGGCTCTGGAATTGGCGCTACCGGTGCCGATGGTGAGACGCTCCCAAGTGCGTTATACCTGTCCCATGGATCCCGAGGTTGTCAGCGACCAGCCGGGACCATGTCCTAAGTGCGGTATGGCTCTGGAAGCTATGGATGTTCCTGCAGGGCCAGAGACCGAAAACCCTGAACTTCGCGATATGCTGCGCCGCTTTATTGTCGCGGCAATCCTGGCAGTGCCGGTGCTGGTGCTGGCCATGTTGGCGGATTTTCGCGTCGCGACACTCCATGGTGCGACCTGGGTCAACTGGGTGAATATGCTGCTTTCCGCACCGGTGGTGCTCTGGTGCGGCTGGCCATTTTTTGTGCGGGCTTGGCTTTCCGTTAAAACTTGGAATCTCAATATGTTCAGCCTTATCGGCCTGGGCATCGGCGTGGCCTGGGCTTATAGTCTGGTGGCAACGGTGGCACCGGGTTTGTTCCCCGCGGGCTTTCGCAGTCATTCCGGCGTGGTGGGTACTTATTTTGAAGCGGCCGCTGTGATCACGACCTTGGTGCTCATGGGCCAGGTATTGGAGTTGCGGGCACGCGGTAAAACCGGTGCGGCGATTCGGCAATTGCTGGACCTTGCGCCCAAAACCGCCCGCCGCATTGGCGCAGATCATCAGGAAATGGATATTTCAGTGGAGGCCATCGAGGTCGGTGACGTGTTGCGGGTGCGGCCGGGTGAAAAAGTTCCTGTGGATGGGGTGGTACTGGAAGGTCATAGCGCTGTGGATGAATCCATGATTTCCGGTGAGCCGGTGCCGGTTGCCAAAACCGCCGGTGATAAGCTCATCGGGGCCACCGTGAACGGAACCGGCAGTTTGGTGATGCAGGCCCAAAAAGTAGGGGCGGAAACAATGCTGTCACAAATTGTGGCTCTGGTGGCCCAGGCCCAGCGCAGCCGTGCTCCCATCCAGAGACTTGCGGATAAAGTTGCGGGCATATTTGTACCGGTGGTGGTGGCCTGCGCGCTGATTACCTTTGTGCTTTGGGCATGGTTGGGGCCGCGACCGTCGCTGGCCTATGCCCTGGTAAATGCGGTTGCGGTGGTGGTAATCGCCTGTCCCTGTGCTTTGGGTCTGGCCACCCCCATGTCGATCATGGTGGGGGTGGGACGGGCGGCCAAGGCGGGTATACTGATTAAAAATGCCGAGGTGTTGGAGCGTATGGAGCGCATTGACACCCTTTGTCTGGATAAAACCGGCACCCTTACGCAAGGCCGACCGCAGGTGGTGGCGATCGAGGCCTCTAATGACGGATTGGTCGATGAAATGCTGGCTTTGGCTGCCGCACTGGAAAAGGCCAGTGAGCACCCACTCTCCGCCGCCATTGTACGTGCCGCGGAAGATAGGCACCTGACGATTCCTGTGGCTCAAGCGGTGGAAAGTATCAGTGGCAAGGGTATTGCAGGTCAGGTCCATGGGCGAAATGTTGCCGTGGGCAACTTGGCCTTGATGGAGCAACTCGGGGTGGGCCTTGCCGGTATGCGGGAAAAATGTGCCGACTTGCAGACCCAGGGCCGTACTGTGATGTTGGTAGCCGTGGATTCCCGCTTGCTCGGTTATGTGGCCGTGATGGACCCTCTTCGTCCGGGCGCTGCGACCCTGGTGGCCCAGCTCAAGGCGCAGGGCCTTACCGTCGTGATGATCACCGGCGACAGTCGGGTTGCGGCCCAGGCCGTCGCTGCCGACTTGGGCATTGATACTCTCGAGGCCGGAGTGTTGCCGCATGGAAAGGATCAGGTGGTGCGGCGTTGGCAGCAGCAGGGGCGCAAAGTGGCCATGGCCGGCGACGGCATTAACGATGCTCCTGCCCTGGCCCAGGCGGACGTGGGCATTGCCATGGGTACCGGCACGGATGTGGCCATCGCCACCGCGGGGGTTACGCTGCTGCATGGCGATTTATCCGGCATTGTGCGGGCGCGGGCTTTAAGCCGGGCCACCATGCGCAACATCCGACAGAATTTGTTTTGGGCGTTCGCGTATAACCTGTTGGGTATTCCGCTGGCGGCGGGGGTTTTCTATCCCGTCAGCGGCTTGCTGCTAAGCCCCATGATTGCCGCCGCGGCCATGAGCTTTAGCTCGGTTTTCGTTATTACCAATGCCTTGCGGCTGCATCGGGTTCGCCTTTAGCTTTCCATCTTGTGGTGTTCCCATGCCAAAGCCGCCCCCTGCAAAACCAAATCCGGAATCAGCGAATCCACCAGGCCGGAATCCGCCAGCAGCCTCTGGGCATCACCTCCCGTGGCCACCACGTGCGGCCAGTGGCCAAGCTTATTGGCATAACTCTCCACCAGTTCACGTACGGCTCCACGGGCTCCAGCGTACAGGCCCAGGTTCAGCGCTTCGGCGGTGTTCTGACCGCACGTGCCGTGCGGCGGATCCAGCGTTGCCAGGGGCAGTTGGGCGGTAAATTCGTGCAAGGCCCTGGCTCCCAGTTGCAGGCCTGGTGCTATAGCACCCCCCTGAAAAACTCCCTCGTCATCTACGTAATCCACCGTTAAGGCGGTACCCGCACTGATCACCACACACGCCTGCTCGGTATTCACATATGCGCACAATGCCGCCAGCAGCCGGTCCACGCCCAGCGTGGATTCATCCGTCAGGTTGGTCTTCATGGGTATTTTCAAGTCTTTGCCAACACGCTGCGCATCCAGATGCAGGGTGTCTCTTATCAGTTTCTGCATGGGCTCGGTCATCTCCGGAACCACACTGGCAATCACCACGCCCTCGGGATAAACCGCCGGCCCGTCGTTAATCTTTTTAGCCTGCCACAGGTCCGTCAGGGCCGCTTTTAATTCGGATTCCCAATTGTGGTGCATCAGACGGTGGGCCGGGTCTTCGCTTTTGCCCAGCGAAAAAACACCCACCCCAATCCGGCTATTACCGATATCAATTGCCAGCACGCTCATAAAACCATCAGCTCCAAAAGGTAACGAAGGTAACGTTTGAAATAAGCTCGATACCGTCCAGCCGTCATTCCAGTGATTTTTTGTAATAGCGTCCCTTGCGCTGGTCATCCGCCTTGATCGCGGCGATTTCCATGGCAAGTTGGGCGTCGTCATCTGGTGTCTCAAGCGGCAGGTTGGCGGGAGTATCCATGGCGGCCGCAAATGGTTCTGCCGGCGGCACACTCTGCACCAGTTGCCAGATCGCTTCCAGCAAGGGTCTTAGACCCGTCCCGGTGGCTGCAGAAAGCGCCAAAATGGTCTGGCCGGGCAATGCCGCACGTAGTTGGGCCAGTTGTTCAGATGCCCCGGTTAAATCCATTTTGTTGGCCACCAGAATTTCCGGCTTATCAGCCAGTTTCGGACTATACGCAGCCAGCTCCGCTCGGATAATTTCGTACGATTTCACCGGCGTGCTGCCATCCAGTGGAACCATGTCAATTAAATGCACCAGCACCCGGGTACGTTCGATATGCCGCAAAAAATCCTGCCCCAGGCCCGCACCGCGATGCGCTCCGGCAATCAGCCCCGGAATATCCGCCAGCACCAGCCGCCGCTCCGCATCCAGTTCCGCAATGCCAAGCTGTGGAGAAAGTGTGGTAAATGGATAATCCGCTACTTTTGGCCGTGCCGCCGAAAGCCGCGACAGCAGCGTTGATTTACCGGCATTGGGCAAGCCGATCAAGCCCACGTCCGCAATCAGCCGAAGCTGTAGTTTCAACTGGCGCACTTGCCCCGGCTTTCCCGGCTCGGCAAATTCCGGAGCTTGCCGGACGGAGGTGGTAAAGTGCGTATTGCCGCGCCCGCCGCGTCCACCCTTGGCCACCAATACCTTGCGCCCGGCAGGAACCAGGTCTGCCAGCAGCACACCCGTGTCACGGTCGTACACCAGTGTGCCCGGTGGCACACGAATGATTAAATCCGTCCCGGCTTTACCATCTTTTTTCTTGCCCATGCCCGGTTCGCCGCTGGGCGCATGCCAATGATGCCGCCCGACCATGTCCAGCAGCGTATCCACGCCGGCCACAGCCTGCAGATAAACACTCCCGCCATTGCCGCCATCGCCGCCGTCCGGCCCGCCGTGTGGAATATATTTTTCCCGCCGCATCGACATGCAGCCATTGCCGCCATCGCCCCCGGCTACTTCTATTTCAGCTTCATCAATGAACATAAAATCCAGCACCACCGGAACCGTCTGTCATCGTTTTCCAGCCCTCTCCGTGGGCACTCTACCCGCACGTTTTTATTATAGTGCATATTGGCAATACAGGCGCGTAGGGACCGCGGGCATCCTGTCCGCCAAAAAAATGTCCCGCTGCCCGCCCACCGCTGATAGCTGATAGCTTCGCTCTCCGTTGAGGCATGGATGCCGAAATCTCCCGGCGCAGCCGGGACAGGCCTCCGCGGCACGGAGCACGCAATCGGGACCTCCTGCCTTCTGTATTCTGTCTCCTCCAACAATACGTATATTCCATCCCGCCTTCTTCCGGTAATTTTTCGTGTCTTCGCTCCTAAGTGTTGAATCGTCAAACTCCCGTCTGCGGGCCACAGCTCGCTCCCCCCCCCACTTTTTTTGTTTCTTCGTATTTAACCGTTCCCCGCGCCCAACAGATTGCGTCTGGCGTCGCCCTGGCTCTTTGGTTATGCTTTACCGTAGAGGGTGGCGCTATCGTTCCCAGCGGACGCGCCATGGCTTGTGCGGTGCCAGGTGCCCGCCTGACACGGCATCTATTTTGGGAAATGAGGCCCGTGTGGTGCAATTCAAGACGCATCGGTCCGCAGGCGAATCCGCCAAGGTTCCCACCGTGGCGATATTGATGGACCCATGGCATACGTGGCATCATCAAATGCTCCACGGCATCGCCGGTTACCGGGATACCCACGCCCGGTGGAACATCGTCATGCCCTACCTGCGCAACATTTCCGCCGATCTGCAAGTGCTGGGCAAAATGCATCTCCACGGCTTAATCATCGCAGATTATATGGACCACTCCGTCGTTCAGTGGCCCCAGTTGTATGAAGTGTGCCGGCGGCTGCACCTGCCCGTGGTGCTGGCGGCCACCGCTGCCACTTGCCCCGGATTTTGCCAGGTGCTTCCGGACGACATCGCCGTTGGCAAACTGGCCGCTGAGCATCTGCGGCTGCAGGGCTTCCGTAAATTTGGATTTTATGGCGGAAACATGGCCTTTGCCCGCGCCCGCCTGGAGGGCTTTCGCAGCGCTTTGGCCAAGACCGGCTGTAACTGTTCCGTTCTCCTGCCGGACAAAATTGAATGGAACCAGATGTATCCCAACCAACAGTCCAAAGCATTGGAACTTTGGCTGCAAAAGCTTCCGCGGCCCGTCGCCATCATGGGCTGCAGCGATTTGTGGGCCCGTCAGGTCAGCGATGCTTGTCACCGCCTTGGTTTGCGCATTCCGGAAGATATCGCCCTGGTGGGAGTCAACAACAGCCAGGCCATGTGTGAACTCATCGATCCACCTTTGACCAGCATTCCGTTGAATCTGCCGCGGATTGGCTTTGTGGCGGCGGAACTTCTCGATGCTGCCATGCATGGCCAACCGCTGGTTCCGGAATCGGTTCCCGTTGCCCCTTTGCAACTGGTGGTGCGCCATTCCTCCAACATTCTGGCGGTGGATGATCCGGATATTGCCGAAGCGGCGCGTTTTATCCGTGAGAAAGCCGTTTCATCCATCCGGGTTGACGATGTCCTTAACGTGGTGCGAATCTCGCGCCGCAAGCTGGAATTGGGTTTTCAACGCACATTTGGCCGCACGCCACAAAAGGAAATCTGGCGCGTCCGCGTGGAGCATGCCAAGGCCTTGCTGGAGCATACGTCGGGCAAGATGGCCCGAATCGCCGCCCAAAGCGGGTTTTCAAATGCCGGTCGATTGACTCTAATTTTCCGGAAGGAAACGGGAATGTCGCCGCACGCCTGGCGCATACGCCATCGGGAAAATAATACCATGCCGTAAGCTCGCTTGTTCAACCTGCTCGCATGCATCCTGCCGTCATCGTTCCCCGCCGATCGTTTACCGCAGATAATCCCCGGGCTGCACGGCTTGGGCGAACGCCTGAATTGAATTGATCGCCACAACATGCCCATCCGGAAATGCAGTATTAATTACACCGCCATGCATCGGAATCTCGCCGGCAAGCGTATTCTGTGAAAAAGGTTCACCTTGTTGCGCCAAGGCCCAGTTGTTGGCCACCTGCCAGGGGGTCACCGCATTTCCATTACTGGCCGTGTAATTCGCATTGACATTATCACTCAGATAGGCGTGGGCCACACCTGCGGTACCGTAATGCAATACCGCCGCATCGGAAAACAGCATTTCATCCGGCGGTACCGAAGAGAGCCGGATGAGCGGTGCGTTTTTAAGCCCCGGATACAACGGGCTATAAATGTATCCACCGTTACCATAGCACCATAGATTGGTATTCATCGAGTAATTGACCTTGGCGTAAAAGCTGTTGCCAAAAATGGTCATTTGCTGGCCCTGGTAAGCCTGCTGAAACAGCGGACACAGCCAAACCGCAGAGCTTGGATGGTTATAGCCAAAAGAACCGCCATAAATATCCGGCACATACTGCTCAAGATGCCCCACCACAAGCTTGCCGCCGCTGGTAATCGGCACGCCACCGAGACTGCAAGCCCAACTGTACGCGGTATTCAAATTCGGACTGTAGACCAGAATGCCCTGATTGTCGCTGGCGTAGAATTGCACACCCAGCGCAATTTGCCGCTCGTTGCTGGCGCATAAAGTAACATCCGCCGCCTGCCGCGCCGCAGACAATGCCGGCAGCAATAAAGCTATCAAAATCGCGATGATGGTAATAACCACCAACAGCTCAATTAAGGTGAATCCGCCGGCTTGCAACACGCCGCTGCCGGATGGTCGGTTGATCCTGTCGTTCG
>JAJZNX010000033.1 GCA_021852275.1 Planctomycetota bacterium
AGGCTGTGGTAGCCGCCGGAACCAATGGGTTGATAATCCACCTTGATGTTGGGGTGGCTGGCCATGAAGTGGGGAATCCACTTTTTGAGCATGACGGGGGCAACAAAAGTTGAACCCGCTCCCTGAATTTCAACGGCGTTGACCGTTGTGGTCATCCCGGCGGAGACCAGTGCCGCGGCGACGGCCGCTAGAATACCATGACGTAGTGCCTTGAACATGTTGAAGTTCCTTTCCTTAAGTTCGTCCTTGCCGGTCGGAATTCCCGAACCTGTCGCAATGTCGAATCCCATATCCGACGACACATATCAGACCATCGTAGCGCTAACTGCGTGTTAAGCCAGTACTAATGTTTGGTTTGAGTTGCAATGTAATTCGTTAAGGCGTTAATGAATGGGTACAATCCTTTAATGGCAAATTATGCAAAAGATGAAGCGATCTGTCTGCGGGTCATCAACTTTTCTGAGACTAGCCAAGTGGTTACTTTGTTTGCCCGGCAGGCCGGATTACTGGCTTTGCTGGCCAAGGGAAGCCGAAAGATGGCCAAAGCGGGCGCCTTTACATTGGGTGCACCGATTGATCAGTTGGCCCGCGGCGAGGTGGTCTATATTCCGCCGCGCGGAATTGCGGAACTGGGCACTTTAACGGCCTGGGATTTGATGGACTATCAACCTGCCATGCGCAAATCGCTGCCGGCGTTTTATTCCGGACAGATTATTTGTGAAATGATTATGGCACTGCTCTCCGGCCAGGAGCCGCATACGCAGTTGTACGATGAACTTGCCCCCGGCCTTGCGGCGTTGGGGGGCAGCCAAACCCAGCGGCTTTTTTTAAGCATCGCCAAGAGCATATTAATTGCCGCCGGATATCAACCTCAGTTGGAAAATTGCCTGGTTTGCCAAACGCCCGTGCGCCCCGGCGGTCCGGTAAATTTTTGTCCACAGCGGGGCGGGGTGTGTTGCATCAACTGTCCGGCGGAAGCTAAAACCATACGTGTTGACGGCGGCGTGCTGCTGGCACTGGCCCGGTTGCCCCTGCCAAATGCCCTGTTAGCCGCTCCTCCATCCAAGCCCGCGGATGCTCCCGCAATGCGGGCCGCCGCCACGGTGCTGATTGCGGCTATTGAGACAGCGTCGGATCGCGGGCTTAAAGCGCGCTGGGCAGTGGACGCACTTTTTGGTAAAACCAAGGTACTATGATGTTGGAAAATTCGACCGTTCAGAGCGGCTCTGCCCCGCTTGGCCCTGACTTGATCAAACGCCCTCTGGCGCAATGGATTCTTTTGCTGGCCGGTGTGGTGCTGGTCATCGCTGGGGCGTTGAAAGGATATGATCTGCTGCGTGGGGAGGTTACTAAAAATTATTTCTTCCATACCGCTGAATTGCTCATGGAATTAGCGGCCGGGGTATGGTTTATCAGTTCGGTGGCGGGTTATTATGCCCTGCGGGCCGGCGCGCTATTGTTTGCGATTTTTTTGGCCGTTTCGCTGCACGATGCGTGGCAGGGTCAGGTCAACTGCGGCTGCTTTGGACCCGTGCCCATGAACCCATGGATCACCGCCACCATGGATGCGGTCCTCCTGCTTTTGTTGGCAGCCGCGATACCCATGTATCCGAAAAAATATCCCGCCGGTGCGTGGCGAAAGATGATTTCGGGGATAATGGCATTGGGAATTTTAGTGGGCATGATCGGGGGAAAGTTTTATCTCCAGCCTGGAATGCTGCATAGCAACGGCACAATCACCGGTGGACACGGGGTGATATTCATGCAGCCGCCGGCATGGGACACAAAGCGTTTTCCGGCTGCGGATTATATTCCCGGCAGCCGGGCAATCATGCATGGCAAGTGGCTGGCGGTTATTTATTTTCATACCTGCCCGGTTTGCCAACATGCCATAGCCGGTATCTCGCGGCGCTTGAAAAATAGTCCCGATCACAACGTGGCGCTGATCCAGTTGCCCCCGTATGGCTCACTGCCTAAGGGCGTGGCGAATCCTAAGATGTTACGACTAAGATTTGAAAATACCCATATCTGGCGTCCCCCATTTCTGCCGGTGCTGGTGGATTTGGACAATGGTGTTGTCACGCGTGTGCGGTCGTATGTTCCCGGGAACTGGTTCGGGTTTTAAAACGTGAAACTTTCCTTTTGGCGGCGGCCGGGGCATCTTGCCTACCTTGCCTACCCCTTGAGTTCCAGCATCACAATAATCACAATGGCAAATACCAGGCAGCCCAGCAGCAACAATACCAGCGGATCCTTAAATTTTTGAATCAGCGTGCGGGACCCCAAATCAATGGTCGGTTCTTCGTCCGCTTCCACGAGGTCCACCTGATCCGATGGATTGGAATCGGCGGCGGCTTTTTCAATTTTAGCCAGCGTGGTCAAATCATAGGCGCGCCGCGCCAGCTTGGGTGGATCGCCATGCGCCACAGATTCCAAGTCTGAAAGCATATCCGACGTGGAAGAATATCGCTTGGCCGGGTCTTTAGCCATGGCCACTTCTATAATTTCCGAAATACCCGCACTTAGGTTGGTATTGACGTGATCCGGGGGTACCAGATCCTCTTTCAAATGCTTGTGCATCACCGCCGCCGGGGAAGGTGCTTCAAATGGTACGCGGCCGGTCACCATGTGGTACATCGTGGCACCGAGAGAATAAATGTCCGCCCGAAAATCAATATTCATCTGGCCGCGAATCTGTTCGGGGGAAATGTAATAGGGTGTGCCGTACGCTTTGCCGGCTTCAGCGGCTGCGGCGACCTTGTCATCGGCTTCCCGCGCTAACCCCATATCGGCCAGCTTGGCGGTTCCTTCCGGCGTCATCATGATATTTTTGGGTTTGACATCCCGGTGAATCAGGCCGTTAAGATGGGCATGAACCAATGCCCGACAAACCTGAATGATAATGTCCAGGGCCTGCTTTTCCGGGTAGGGTTTTCCACTGTCTATCAGATGATCATAAACTGTTTTTCCCGCCACATATTCCATGACAAAATAGTGGTATCCGCCGGCTTCGCCTACATCATAGGCGGCCACGATATTGGGGTGGTTTAATTTGGCGGCGGCTTTACCTTCCATGTAGAAGCGATCCACGAATTCTTTATTTTCGCTCATGCGTTTGGGCAGAACTTTAATTGCGACAATTCGATCCAATGAAAGCTGACGAGCTTTAAACACGGTGGCCATGGCACCGGCCCCGAGCTTGGAAATAATCTGGTAGCCGGGAATCTGTTGAAAAGTTTTTTGCTCTTCGACTGCCGCCTTAACGCGGGCCAACTGCGTTTGGGTGACATAGCCGTTGGCCACAAGAATATCGGTTAGCGAGCGATGGCTCTCCTGTCGCTCGAGTTCCGCCTGCAGTGACAGGCAATCACCCAGCTCTTCCTGCGTGCAAAACCCCTGTTCAACAATGTATTTGCCCAACATTGTCTCGGTTTTACTGGCGACGTTATTGGGGTTGGCCATAGTGTTACGCTCAATTTCAGATCCGGAGGCAGTCTCATAATAGGTAGGACAGCCACCGGCGGGAATTCTTTACATTCGATCGGCACGGTAGCCGGGACACGGTTCAGCGATCATATTGTCCCTGTATGGCCGCCAATTGGCAAGCTTCCAACACCTATCAACCTATTTATGCTACGCTCCTGCGGAGCCTGCGGTGCGATCTATCAGCCATCGGTCCTCCGATAACAGCCGTGTAATTACTGACCATATTATCGGCATGCTGGTTAAAAAACATGAGTGTTAGATTAACTCTTCGGTACGCATCCAGTGAATAAATCGATCCAGACCTTCACGCACCTGCACTTTCGGCACATAGCCCAATTCCCTGCCGGCGTTGGCGATATCGGCATACGTAATAGCAGGTTCAGATAACGGTGCCGGAACCGCCCTGCATTTTGCCTTTTTTCCCAGAATCTCTTCCAGAGTCTGGACAAATTCTAAATTTTCCACCGGGTGGCCGCACCCCAGATTATAAACGCGGTATCCGTTACCGCTGTCCAATGCGGCCATAAACCCGTCCAGTATGTCATCAATATAAGTCCAGTCCCGCTTAAGATGCCCCGCCCCAAACAGCGTGAGTTCCTCGCCCGCCATGATCTGTCGCGCCCAATGCCATGGCATCATGTCTGGCCGGCCATGCGGACCATACACATTAAAAAATCGAAGAATTGTGACCGGTAGGTTCCAGACGTGATGATGGCTATGGGCGAAAAGCTCCATGGCCCGCTTGCTGGCCGGATACGGTGCCAGGGGCCGATCCGCCGCGGCGGTTTCCGGAAAGGGCACCGGTGTGGATTGGCCGTACACGGATCCCGTGGACGCCAGCAGGCAATGCGGCTTACCGATTTGCCGCGCCGCATCCAGCAGATTCAGCGTGCCTTGCACATTGACCGCCGCGTAAATCAGCGGATTGGCCACGCTGTAACGCACCGACGCCATGGCTCCAATATGTGCAATAGCCTCCGGCTGGTATTGCTGACAGACTTTCAGCAGCAAATCCGCGTCACGCAGATCGCCTTCGATAAACGTAAACGCCTGCCGCGCCGTTAAATCCGCCAGATTCCGTCGTTTGTGTTCCACCGGATAATAATCGCTTAAATTATCCAGCCCGACTACCTGATCGCCGCGTTCCAGCAACCGCACGGAAAGCCGCGATGCGATAAACCCGGCCGCTCCCGTTACCAGAATTTTCATTCATGAACTCCTTTATTTCTCTTGGGGCAAACTGTTGATAATTGCGACGCTGGCCGAACAACCCAGCCGATCCGCTCCGGCCGCCAGCATGGCCTGGGCTGTTGCCAGATCGCGAATTCCACCAGAGGCCTTAACGCGCAATGAGCCGGAATATTGTTTTAGCCACTGCACCGCCTGCACAGTTGCACCACCCGCCGGATGAAAACCCGTGCTGGTTTTTACAAAATCCGCGCCCCCTTCGCCGGCTGCCTGGCAGCCCATGGCAATCTGCGATTCATTAAGAACTGCCGTCTCTAAAATAACTTTGACGATGGTTTTTCCGGAAACTGCCTTCGCACCCGCAACCACCGCGCGCACCTCCTGCCGCACGACATTAAGGTTTCCGGATAAAAGCGACGGAATCCAAATCACCATATCAATTTCGTCCGCTCCATGTTTGACACACGTTTCCGCTTCAAACGCTTTGACCGAACTACGTTGCGCGCCAAACGGGAACCCCACCACCGAACATGCCGCCACCGGCGAAGGCTGACCAGTTTTTTCCCCGGAGGCGTCCAGCACGTTTCGCACCAGCTCTACCCAGCAGGAATTAACGCAAACCGCGGCAAAACCATATTCCAAAGCCTCCGCAGTGACCGCACGAATTTCCCGCTCTCCAGCCTCGGGCTTAAGCACTGTATGATCAATACAGCGAGCAAGTTGCAACCGATTCTTCATTCAATAATTACCTTATCACATCAAATGCCCATAATGTAGCATGGAATTGAACTTTATACTCGCTGCGGGTTTCAGTGCGTTTCGTCACCCGGGCTGCGAGTTTGCTCATTGCTGGCCAGCCTGTAACCAGATCACACTATTTGCGAAGGCCCATTGCGTGATTTCTTGCGATCACACGTGACGTACAGCCGATAGGCCAATGCGTAAGCGGATTGTTCACCTCGTTGCGCAACGTTCCTCAGCACAAACGGTGATTGACGAAGGGGGGCAAGTGCGTATTATAAATGTGGGTGACATAGGGATATTAATTGAAACTGAAAATGAACCGCGAACAATCAGCGAAGATGCTCGTCGCTATTCAAGTACTGATTCTTGGATTATTTATTGCCAGAGCATCTGCAAGACCGCAGCAGACCTTACCGCACCCTACCGCAGGGCAACTCGCCTGGGAAAATGCCGGATTGGGGATATTTTTTCATTATGACTTGCAGGTGGCGCATCCGCATTACCGGGCAACTTCAATCTGGGCATCGCGTCATGCGCCGTTTTTGTCGCGAACTGTGCCTGATACCAACCAATGGCTCCAGTTGGCCAAAGCAATGGGAGCGCGCTATGCCGTCTACGTTTGCAAGCATGATTCGGGCTACATGTTTTTCCAGAGCGGTGCATATCCATTCGGCCTGCGGCAATCGCCGTGGGGCCGCGGTAAGATGGATATGGTTCGCCTATTTGTGAATTCATGCCACAAATACGGGATCCAGCCCGGTTTGTACTGTTCGCTGGCAACAAACAATTATTTGAACGTGCGCAGCAATCTAATTCATAACGGCAAGGGAGGCACCCTTGCCGATCAAACCGCGTATGCACAGATTTGTCAGCGGATGGAAACGGATCTCTGGTCGCGCTACGGACCGCTGTTTTACTGCTGGTTTGATGGCGGCATTCTGCCGGTGGGACACGGTGGGCCGAACCTTGTGCCGATCGTGAAGAAATTTCAGCCGAACATGGTCTGTTTTCAGGGTCCCCGTGGCGTACCGGGCGGGCTGACAAGATGGATCGGCAACGAAGCCGGCCAGGCACCGTATCCATGCTGGGAAACAGTGGCTAGGTACAATCAGCCGGGAGCCGGTGATCCTAAAGGCATGATATGGGAGCCGGCGGAGGTGGATATCTCGGTACTTAAGAACGACCACTGGTTCTGGCATCCGGGACGACCAAACCCTTTATTGACACTACATAAACTTGTGGAAATCTACTACCATTCCATCGGCCGTGGGTGCAATTTAATTATCAATGCGCCAATCAATCAATATGGGCGTATTGCAAAAGCGGTGCAACAGCGCCTGGCGGCGTTTGGAAAGGAAATTAGCCGCCGCTTTGCCCATCCGCTGGCTGAGACGGCCGGGCGGGGAAGACAGATCACAATAACATTCCCGCATATTACCACAATAAATAATATCATGATCATGGAGCGGATCAGCCGCGGACAGCGCGTACGGCGATATCAGGTTCAGGGGCTCATAGCCGGGCACTGGGTTGTGCTTTGCCAAGGCAGCTCCATTGGACATGAGCGACTTCAACAGTTCAAAGCTGCGAAGGTCAAGGCGGTGCGATTACAGATTGTTAAGGCGGTTAAAACAGCTCTTATCCGCCGATTTGCTGTGTATAACGTAGTGCGTTGAACGGTCACCTTCGGGTTCCCGCCGAAATGATGGACCAGCAGCAGCAAATTGCCGCACCCGTGCGCAAGGCAAAACCGTCTTGGCATTTTGACACTTCGGGCCGATGCCCGGAACACCTGTATTCTCGTAACAATGTCCTGTTTTCTAACCTGGTGGGCGCGGAATGTGGGGTGGCCTCGTCGTGACGCACTTGCGGTCAATACCATGGAAACACGGCGTGTGCAGTGCAGTCGTTGCGGGCAATGGCGTGCTCTACTGGCCTCTATCGCCGGCGAGGCGACTTGCAATTCTCCTCCCTCATACAGTGGGTGTGCGGGGTGGGCTTGGGCAGGTCGTTGCTGCTTTTCGAGAACCGCCCCCCCCGCCATGCAACGCTCTGTGTGCCATCCTGTTCCAGCTTCGTACAATGTCAGCGGGCCGTGGGCAGGGCAGTGATGTTCCGGAGTGTCGAGAGAATCCGCGTACCCGCGCGGCCGCTCCGCCCGACGGCACGGTGCTCCGGACCGGACATTTTAACTTGGGCTAAACAGCGGACATTTTAACTTTGGCGTGACACGGGCCGCCGAAAATTGGCGGACGTTCGATGACGGTGTTAAAATTTGCTTTCGATCGTGGAGATATTTAGGGAGATATTCAGATGGCTGATCAAATTCAATGTGCCAATTGTGGCCGGGGGATCGGTGCGTTGGAGACAACATACACTTGGCAGGACCATCAGGTGTGTAGCCAGTGCCATAGCCTTTTAAATTCCGCACCCCGCGC
>JAJZNX010000136.1 GCA_021852275.1 Planctomycetota bacterium
GCCGGCATGGGCGGATTAGCCATCCGCAAATTCTTAAGCTGCACGGAAATGTCCGGCTGCGATGCAGTAACGGGAGCAGTTAAATTGTCGCTCGTGGCTGACATTATGGTTAGTTTGCCAAGGAACCGCGCCAAAGTAAAGGACAGGCTCCGGCCAGCGGGCGTGAAGGCTTGAAGCTCGACCCGCGCCTGGCCACCGCCGATAACCGCCCACCAGCCTGCAACAACGGCCCAAGGCTGTTTTTGCCAACCGGTAGGCCTGCGGCCCCTATAAAAAGCGGCTCTGCGGCTCTGCGGGTACACCGGCAAAAAATCTCTGTAAAAAATTTAACTTTCCCCCTGCTTTCGGCTGATAGTAAAAACAACCAGCGCGAGTTGGCGTTGGTTAAGCAATCTCCGGCAAAGCCGGGATTGTGAAAAGAGTTGAATAGAGACGAGAGAAGAGATTCACTTTACCGGGGTAATCAACCCCAATACTTTCTTCTCACGCGAAGTAAAAAAAGCGTTTTCGCAAGGCCGGTGTGTGCCGGGTTGCGATCTGGATTTTCGCCCATGGCGGCGGCGATTTCCAACATAACGTGCCGCCTAAGCAGGGAGAGTTTATATGTTGTCTACTCGCAGTTTGCTCATTGGTGCGTGTGCCGTTGCTCTGGCCGGTGTGGCGGTGCCAACCCTTCAGGCCAATGTCATACAAACCTTTTCCGTGGTCAACGCCAATGTCGGCGACGGAACCAACCTGGCCGACGCCACCATCGCCTTTGATGTCAGCTCTACCAACAACACCATTAGTGTTACCATCACCAACGCCAGCGTTATGCATGCCGCCAATGAATTATTGCGCAGTGTCAGCTTTGACGTGCAGACCGGCGGAGGCACCGTACCCAGTTCGCCCAGTGCTTTGGCCTTATCTGATGGCCAAAGTGTAACCGTGGCTGCCGGTGGGGCCGCCACCATTACGCCGCTCTCCGGTCTTTCCGCGTTGGGTTCCAACGCATGGACGATTTCACCCACCGGGCCAGGTAACACCAGCACCTTTCTTTTAACCAGCAGCGGACCTAAATACCTGGTCATCGGGCCGTCGCCGTATATCGATGCCAATGCCAGCATTGCCGGAAACAATGCCCATAGTGTCTTTCTTGGCAACAGCCCTGCCTTTACCTTCCACATGCAGAATCTTGCCGCAGCGGACAGCATTAACAATGTGGTGGTCGGCTTTGGAACCGGGTCCGATGTGGTATCCGCAAATCTGCTGAGTCCTACCACGGTTCCAGAGGCTTCCACTCTGGCCTTGTTGGCAGTTGGTTCGAGTTTATTACTGGTAAGCCGCCGGAGGCCGCATTCGGCCTGACGCGCTTACCGTTTTACCAAGCCCGCCTTTTTCACGCTCCACGCCCCGGGGTTGATTCCACCCCGGGGCGTCCTTTTTGCCCCGGTGATCTGCCGCACGAACCTGGATTATCCCAGCACCATGCCGGCGGCCACCAAACGCGAGCGCAGCAGGGAATAATCCACCGCCTGCACCGCACACCGCGCACCAAGAACACAGTGCGCAGCATGCGCCGCCACTTCGCCCAGCGCCATGAACACCGGCTCCATGCGCACCGATCCATAAGCAATGTGCGACGCAGACACACACACCGGCACCAGCAGATTTTCGCATTCACCGCTGCGCGGCACCATCGACCGGTAGGAAATGCCATACGGCCCGGCGCAAGGCACCTGCACATCCCCTTCATTGAGGACGCGGGCTTGACCCCCATCCATTTTGCTGAACCGGCAACAGTTGTGCGAATCCATGGCGTAACTCCCCATAGCCACCGGATCCGGGCAGCGTCGCGTCAGGCGGCAGTCATGCTCAGTTAATACGTAATCACTGATCAATCTACGTGCCTCGCGTACGTAAAGTTGGTGCGGCCAGTGGCCGGTGGTGGTGAATTCATCCCGGGACAGCCCCCAACGCGTATAGGCATCACGGTAGCGCTCTGGAATTTCCGGACAATGCGCCATGTGCCAATAAAAGCCGGTCTGATAGCTCACGTGCTTCTGAAAAATACGCTCGCGCTCTTCGTAATTCCCCCGCGGCCAATCCCAGCTTTCCCCGATAAAATCGCTGGAGACCGGCCCGTGGTTGTTGGTATCCGTTTTATGAAAACCTCCGGCCGTTGGCGGCGCGAGTATATCAAATTTGGCCGGCACCCCGGAAGACCCCCGTAGCTGATCATTGTACGCGTCTTTTTCGCCCTGAAACCAGCGCGTGGCCAGAATGTAATTTTCCGGATTAAAATCCCGGGGTCTGGCCCAATCGACGCGCAGTGCCGGATCATCGGTCATGCACACCCGAAAGCAGTAGGCCTGCACGCGGCCGTCACCCTGGCCCTGTCGCAACGACAAATCTTCGTCCATAATGCCCGGCAGCAGGCCACTGCCGACATCGCCCGGCCGTACGTACGGGTCTACCGGATGGCTGAACTGGTGCAGGTTACGTACCTGAATGCCGTTAAGCGTTTCACCGTAGGTGGCATTACTTTCGCGTCCAACCGTATGGGTGACTCCGGCCAGGGCGAGTAAATCACCTTCGTACGTAGCATCAATAAACACGTTGCCATGCACCTGCAGTCCGCCCAACATGGTCATCAGCGCGATCCGCCGTCCGTCCATCGTTACCGATTCGATATACGCACCCGTCCGCACCGGCACTTTGGCTTCCTCCAGCATCCGTTGGATGACCTTCGTGGCCGCGGAAGGTTCAAAAGACCATATTTCGTCATGTCCGTAGAGCCGGCCCACATCCCGATAAAATTGGCGGGCCATGCCGCTGATGATGTTTTTATTGCCATAATCGGTCCAGCCCAGACCGCCGGTGGTCATACCGCCGAGATGTTTACCGGGGTGTAGAAGCAACGTGCTAAGACCCAGCCGCCGGGCGGCAACCGCCGCAAAAACGCCCGCAGATGTTCCGCCGTATACCACCATTTGGGCGTGCAAGGCCTGTGCTTGCTTTGGTATCCAGGACTCAGCAAAATAATGCAACCCTGGAAATATTTCCGCCATCATTATTCTCCAATTGCCGTAAAACCCGGCACAAATGTAATCATAAGATGGACTTAACCATCTTATCTGTCTTCTGCGATTTGCAGGCTTGAGTTTATGTACTGACCAGATTGCTCTTGATCGCCAGAAAGTTTGCCAGCAGGCGATTGCCATCTTCAGTCAAAAAGCTTTCCGGATGAAACTGCACCCCGTGCAAAGGCCACTGTCGGTGCCGCACACCCATGATTTCCTTTTCCTGGGTCCACGCACAGACCACAAAATCTTCAGGCAAGGTGCCAGGCCGAATAACCAAGCTATGATACCGTGTAGCTGCAAAAGGATTGTTCATGCCCGCAAAGACTCCTTGCCCATCATGATGGATCGGCGAGGTTTTGCCGTGCATCAGACGCCAGTTCCGCTCTACCACGGCCCCGTAAGTATGGCCTATACATTGATGGCCCAGGCATACGCCCAAAATCGGTATGCGCGACGCAAAGGTTTGCAGCACGCTGTTGCTGATACCGGCTTCACGTGGCGTGCAAGGGCCGGGTGAAATGATGATATGGTCCGGCTGAAGCGCGGCAATGCTTTCCACCGTGACTTTATCATTGCGAAACACCTCAATGTGGTACTTCGCATCCAATTCACCAATCCGCTGCACCAGATTGTAGGTAAAAGAGTCGTAATTATCGATTAACACTATCATAAAGGCAGATTATACGCAGAGGATGGCACGTTGTGCCACCTGATCTACACGTCCAGCAACCAGAATTGTAACCAAAATGGAGCGATTGGTACAAAATTTGTCTGCACCATTACTACCCACAGAGATTGGTTGATAAATCAACCACAACCACTTTGCAAACCCCTGTCAACAACAATGTTAATGCCTTGTGGATAACCTATCATCCATTAAGCTTGTAACACAATGAAAATCAATACTTTACCGAATTTCCTTAAAAATCATTAACACGATCTGTCAACAACTTAAACATTCAACAGCCTATAATGTTCACGCTCAAACAAATTATCCACAACAATTCACATTAAAATAAATAACATAAGTTTATATTAAATTAATACTTACACAATTTAATCAGCCTCATTTCCACATACCGACAGCCGCTATCACTACCACTGTTACTTTATATCATTAATAATATGAACTCCCCGTGCCTGAACCCACATGTTTAACGAAAAAAGTTGCTGTTGGAAATGTGGATAAGATGTAAATAACTTGGTTCATCAGGCTATATCAAAGTTGACTGCTGATAGTTATTTTTATGCGATAAACGGCCCCTTTTGAGGCATTTTGGAGCTTGGCCAAAAGCCCTTGCCGTAAGTGGATATTTAGTTCCGCAGCAACCACGGCATTCGAGGCTATGACATGCAAAACTCCACGCGCCAATGACGCCAGCCGTGTGTGCCGACAAAGTTGAGGCGGCACCAGGGCGATCCAGTTTTCTGTAATGTCGCCCAGCAGCTTTCCAGGTTTTGCTATGTGTTGCTTAAACCAGTCTTGCAGAATTGGCCCGAGCGGAGCTGGCGGATTTTCGGCGTTGACTCGCCGCAATGATATTTGTCGCTGTAATGACAACGCTTGAGCGCGAACCTTCGCGTCCTCAATGGCCGTTGCCAACGATTTGCCATGGTCCGTTTTGCTTTTGCCAAGCTTAGGATTGGACTTTGGCCGCGCCATACCTTAAGCTCATTTCTTGCTGAGCGTTTCCGATTTAGTCGCCGTTACGAGGGCAGACTAACCGGCATAATGACATAAAGAAAATCCGGACCGAGTCGCAAAATACCCGGCTTGGTGGACGCTTTCATTTCCAGCACAACCTCATCTACTGTGGCTACTTTCAAAGCATCAGCGAGATAATGCGGATTAAATCCTATATCTATGGGTTCGCCGGAATAAGATACATTCATGGTTACCTTGGCATCACCGGTCTCCGGAGCCCGACTTGTTACCACCAGTTGCTTCGCACTAAACGAAAGTTTCACACCTTTGGATTCTTCATTGGTCAGCAGGGCAGAACGTTTCACCGCACTGAAAAATTCTTCGCGTTTAAGGGTCACTTTGCGGTCACAATCCTTAGGAATAACATCCTGGTAGGGTGGAAACAGACCTTCCACCAGAACACTGCTTAAAATAGTTCCGACACTGGTAGCGGGTTTGCCATCGGCGGTTTGTTCCACCACATGCGCGTAAAGCTTGTTTTCGCGAAATTGCAGATGCACAACATGCTCCGGATGCGCCAGAAGCCGTTCCAAAAGTGAAATTGCTTTCAACGGTACCACCGAAGATACCTCTTTAGCATCGGTTGCGGCCACCTGATCTTGCGTTTGAGCCAAGCGGTGACCGTCGGTTGCCACGAGCATCAGCTTTTTACCTTTGCGTTCAAAAAGCACTCCATTAATGGCATAGCGACTCATTTCTTTAGCGGCGGCGAAACGCGTCCGGTCCAGCATCGTTTTCAACGTGCCGGCCGGCAGAGAGAAATCGGGCTGGCCTTCAAATCCGGTAATGGGTGGAAATTCTTCGGAATTAAAACCCAATAACTTGAAAACGCTGTCTGAACCCGTGATGGTGGTTTGATCGCCATTGGTTTCCAGCACCAAGGTATCATCCGGAGCATTGGTGATGATTTCCAGAAATTTCATGGCCGGCAAAAGCGCTGATCCAGGCTCTTTTACTTCCACTTGTCCAAGTGTACTCTCCAGTGTTACTTCCATATCGGTGGCCATGACGCGCAAAGCGTTGCCACCGGGTTCGTTCAATGTGGAAATTTTCACACAGCCGAGAATAGGTTTGGGGGAACGGGCAGGAACCACATTGGCTGCCTGGCTCAGGATTTCAAGTAACGCTCCGCGATTTATGATTGCTTTCATGGGTTTCACTTCCTGAAAATCCACAGATGATCGTGACCACCTTTTATGCGGCGGTAAATTTCGGATTATCTTAAAGGTGCGGGGAAAAAATAACAACCTCGGAACCTGTACACCCGGTGGGCATACACCCATCCACGCACACTATCTTCAGGAGGCGGCAGTTACATATTGATACACCGCACCAAATTGGATAAAATTACAAGGCTCTATCCTCCGGAGAGGATGGGCCTGGCGGTTGAGGGTTTTTGCTTGGTGGGTGCTGGAGCCGATAAGCGGCTCACTCGGAGGTTATTACATTGAAGACACCGAACTTTTCGGCCGGACTTCCAAAAAAGCAGGGGCTTTACGACCCGCAGCAGGAACATGACAGTTGCGGAGTGGGTTTTATTGCGCACATCAAGGGGCAGCCGAGCCACGACATTGTTATCGATGCCATCACCATGCTGGAACACATGGAACATCGCGGGGCGTGCGGCTGCGAGGAAAACACCGGCGATGGCGCGGGTATTCTAACCGCTCTGCCGCACGAGTTTCTGGTGAAGGTGGCCCGCCGCGATATGAAGCTGGCGTTGCCGCCCGCCGGCCGTTATGGTACGGGCATCATCTTTCTGCCCTCGGATAATGAACAGCGTGTGATATGTGAAGAAATTGTGCAGCGGGTCATCCGGGAAAATGGGTTGACATTTGGTGGTTGGCGCGATGTGCCGGTGGATAACAGCACCATTGGAATTTCCGCCCGTCGCACCGAGCCGCGCATGCGCATGCTGTTTGTGCATGCCGCCGCCGAGGATACACCCGATACGCTGGAGCGCCGGTTGTATACGGCCAGAAAGATTTTCAGCCGGGAAATTCACGCGCTGGATATAAGCCAGGCTTCGTATTTTTACGTATGCAGTCTGTCCACGAAGGTGCTGATTTACAAAGGACAGCTTACGTCGGCGCAGGTTCGGGAATATTTTCGCGCGGACCTGACCGATCCGGATTATGTCAGCCATCTGGCGCTGGTTCATTCCCGCTTCAGCACCAATACTTTTCCCTCGTGGGACCGGGCGCAACCGATGCGGTTCATGGCGCATAACGGCGAAATCAACACACGGCGCGGCAACATCAACTGGATGCATGCCCGCGAGGCCATGTTCCAAAGCTCTCTTTTTGGCCAGCACATTGAGGAAATAAAGCCGGTGATCGAGCCGGATACCTCCGATTCCGGTGAATTTGATAACTGCCTGGAAATGCTGCTGCATACCGGCCGCAGCCTGCCCCATGCAGTGATGATGATGATTCCCGAGGCCTGGCAGAATCATGAATCCATGGATTTGCGCCGGCGAGCATTTTATGAATATCATTCGTGCCTGATGGAACCATGGGATGGACCGGCGTCGGTGGCGTTTACCGATGGGCAATACATTGGTGCCGTACTGGACCGTAACGGGCTGCGCCCAAGCCGTTACTACGTTACCTCCGACGATCGCGTGATCATGGCCAGCGAGGTAGGCGTTTTGGATATTCCGCCCCAGAATGTGGTGCGCAAGGGTCGGCTGCAACCAGGGCGCATGTTTCTCGTCGATTTCCGCCAGGGTCGCATCATTGACGATGCCGAACTCAAAGCCGCCCTGGCGGCGGAACATCCTTATGGCCAATGGCTGCAGGAACAGCGCCTGACCCTGGAGGAAATTCCAGACGCAGATCCCACGCCCGAGCTAAGCCCGCCGGAACTGCTGAAACGCGCCCAGTGTCTGGGCTACACCACCGAAGATGTGTACAAACTGATGATGCCCATGGCCCAGCAGGGGTTGGAACCGATTGGTTCCATGGGCAATGATGCCGCTCTGGCCTGCTTAAGCGATCAGCCGAGAATGGTCTATGATTACTTCAAGCAAACTTTCGCGCAGGTAACCAATCCACCGCTGGATTCCGACAAGGAATCCATTGTGATGAGTCTGGAAAGCTACATTGGCCCGGAGAAAAACCTGCTGGAGGCCACGCCCGGCCACGCTCATCGACTGCTGCTGCCGCAACCGATTCTTACCAATGAACAACTGGCTAAACTGTCGCACCTGAACCATCGTGGCTGGAAAAGCCGGGTGGTGAACGCCGTGTTTGAACGCAGCGGCGGTCCGGAGGCCCTGGTGGACGCCTTGGAAAGCATCTGCCAGCAGACGGATCAGGCCATTCGCGACGGCTGCGGCATCGTTATTTTGTCTGATCGGGCCATGGGACCGACGAAGGTGGCCATTCCGGCCCTGATTGTCTGCGGAGCGGTGCATCATCACCTGGTTCGCCAGGGCACGCGCACGCGAATTGGTCTGGTCATTGAAACCGGAGAAACCCGTGAGGTTCATCATCACTGCCTGCTCATCGGTTACGGTGCCGACGCTATCAATCCATACCTGGCGTTTGAAGTTTTGTGGAACCTGCGACGGGAAAAGAGCCTGGATGCCACCCTGGATGACACCAAAATCGCGAAAAATTATATCAAGGCCGTCGGCAAAGGCCTGCTGAAAGTGATGAGCAAAATGGGCATTTCCACCCTGCAAAGCTATAAGGGTGCCCAGATTTTTGAAGCCATCGGGCTGGATCACACCGTCATCCACCGATGTTTCGCCGGCACCGTTTCCAAAATCGATGGGGTGGGTTTTCCAGTGCTCGCCGCCGAAGCCCTGCGCCGCCATGCCATCGGCTTTCCGGAGGAATCTGCGGCCATGCCTCTGCCGGTGCTGCCGGAAGGCGGCCAGTATTTCTGGCGAAAGGACGGCGAACAGCACCTGCTCAACCCGGAAACTATCGCCTACGTGCAGGAAGCGACCCGGACCAACAGCCAGGAAGTTTATGCCCGCTATGCAAAACTGATCAACGAGCAATCAGGGCGGCTATGCACGTTGCGCGGCCTTTTTAAACTCAAGGCGGGTCCGGCCCCCGTGCTGCTGGCGGAAGTTGAACCTGCAGCCGAAATTGTCAAACGTTTTGTTACCGGTGCGATGAGCCTGGGCTCCATTTCGCCGGAGGCCCATGAAACGCTGGCCATTGCCATGAACCGCATGGGTGGAAAGTCCAACACCGGAGAAGGGGGGGAAGATGCCCGCCGTTTCACCCGCGATGCCAACGGTGATTTTCGTCGCTCGGCTATCAAGCAGGTGGCCAGCGCCCGTTTTGGCGTTACGATCAATTATCTGACCAATGCGGATGAACTGCAGATTAAAATGGCCCAGGGGGCCAAGCCGGGGGAAGGCGGCCAATTGCCCGGCCACAAGGTGGACCGCTACATTGGAAGGCTGCGCCATGCTACTCCGGGGGTGCAGCTTATCAGTCCGCCGCCGCACCACGACATTTACTCCATCGAAGACCTGGCGCAGTTGATCCACGATCTGAAAAACGCCAATCCCGCAGCGCGGGTAAGCGTCAAGCTGGTGGCGGAAATGGGCGTAGGCACGGTGGCCGCGGGTGTGGCCAAGGCCCATGCGGATCATGTGTTAATTGCCGGGCACGATGGTGGAACCGGCGCTTCGCCCCTGACGAGCATCAAACATGCGGGCACTCCGTGGGAACTGGGTTTGGCAGAAACGCATCAGACCCTGGTGCTCAATGATTTGCGCAGCCGTATTGTGGTACAGGTGGACGGCCAGCTTAAAACCGGACGCGATGTCATCATCGGGGCGCTGCTGGGCGCGGAGGAATTCGGCTTTGCCACCGTGCCGCTGGTAGCGATGGGCTGTATCATGATGCGGGCCTGCCATCTCAACACCTGCCCGGTCGGCATTGCCACGCAGGATCCGGTACTGCGCAAGAAATTCGCGGGCAAGCCGGAATACGTGGTCAATTTCTTCTTCCTGCTGGCTGAGGAAGTGCGACAACTGATGGCCTACATGGGGTTCCGCAAATTCAACGACCTTATCGGTCGCGTGGATATGCTGGAGGTGGATGCGGCGATTCAGCACTGGAAAGCCCAGGGGCTGGACCTGACGCCCATTTTAACCCCCGCGGCAAAACTGCATGATCACGTGGAGGTGTACGCCACCCGCAAGCAGGATCACGGCCTGGAACTGGCTTTGGATAACACCATGATCCGCGATACCCGGCAGGCGTTGGAATCCAAAAAACCGGTCAAACTCAATTATCCCATCCGCAACATCAACCGCACGGTCGGCACCATGCTCAGCCATGAAGTGGCGAAGCGGTATGGTGAAGCCGGTTTGCCGGATGGAACCATCCAGATCAAATTCACCGGCTCCGCCGGGCAAAGTTTTGGCGCCTGGCTGGCCAGAGGTATTCGCCTGGAACTCGAAGGCGATGCCAACGATTACGTAGGCAAAGGCCTGTCCGGCGGAGAGGTGGTGGTTTATCCGGATCGACGGGCTACTTTTGCAGCCCACGAAAATATCGTCATCGGCAACGTGGCCCTTTATGGGGCCACCAGCGGGCGGGCCTTTTTCCGCGGGGTGGCGGGCGAGCGATTTTGTGTGCGCAACTCCGGAGCCTGGGCCGTCGTGGAAGGTGTAGGCGATCATGGCTGTGAATACATGACCGGAGGGCGGGCCGTGATTCTGGGCACCACCGGGCGGAATTTTGCCGCCGGCATGTCCGGCGGCATCGCCTACGTTTATGACCCGCAAGATCAGTTCCTGGCCCGCTGCAACCTGGCGATGGTGGAACTGGAAAAAATCACGGATCCGCAGGATATTGCCGACCTTAGCGAACTTATTACGCAACATGTTACTTTCACCGGGAGCACCGTGGCCAAAAATATACTCGCGGACTGGAAAAACACCCTTTCGCAATTCCACAAGGTCATGCCGATGGACTACCGGCGAGCTTTGCAGCAACAGGCCGAGCAGGCCCGCAGCGGCGCTGCGGAGGAGGTGCGACATGGGTAAACCCACTGGATTTATGGAATACCCCAGGGAATTGCCTGGCGACCGCAACCCGCGCTTGCGCATTTTGGACTGGAATGAATTTCACGATCACCTCCCGGAAAAAAAACTCCAGGATCAGGGTGCCCGGTGCATGGATTGCGGCGTGCCTTTCTGTCATAGCGCCTGCCCGGTGAATAACCTGATTCCGGAATGGAATGACCTGGTGTATCGCGGCCACTGGAAGGATGCGATTATCCGCCTGTGGAAAACCAACAACTTTCCGGAATTTACCGGGCGGGTATGCCCGGCTCCGTGTGAGGGTTCATGTGTACTGGGCATCAATGAACCGCCGGTAACCATCAAAAATATCGAAGCTTCCCTGATTGACAATGCCTGGGAGCAAGGCTGGGTGCTGCCCCAGCCACCCGCGGCGCGGACCGGCAAAAAAGTGGCCGTGATCGGCTCCGGCCCGGCCGGCCTGGCGGCGGCGGACCAGCTCAATAAGGCCGGCCACCTGGTTACGGTGTATGAACGTGCAGATCGTATTGGCGGGCTGCTGATGTACGGCATTCCCAATATGAAGCTGGATAAAAAAAATGTGGTCGAGCGCCGCGTAAAACTCATGGAGCAGGAAGGCGTGCGGTTTGTCACCAACGCCCATATTGGTAAAGATGTAAGCGTGCATGATCTGCTCAAAGAGGTGGATGCGATGATTCTGGCCACCGGGGCCACCAAGCCACGGGATCTTCCACCCACACCGGGGCGAAATCTCACCGGCATTCACTTTGCTGTAGATTTTCTCCACGCCAACACCAAGAGCCTGCTGGACTCCAATCATCAGGATGGCCGCTATATTTCCGCCAAGGATAAAAACGTCATCGTCATCGGTGGAGGCGATACCGGCACCGACTGCATCGGCACATCACTGCGGCATGGCTGCCGGGGGCTGGTGAATTTTGAATTGCTGGCCCAGCCGCCGGTCAATCGGGCCGCGGACAACCCATGGCCCCAGTGGCCGCGTGTGCTTCGCGTAGATTATGGTCACGAGGAGGCGAAAACCAAATTCGGGCAGGATCCCCGTCAATACTGCATTTTGACCAAGGAATTTTTAGGCGATGATCAGGGACGGGTGCGAGCACTTAAAACCGTCCAGGTGGATTGGGTGCGCGATAACGGTAAACTGGGCATGAAGGAAATTCCCGGCTCCGAGCAGGAGTGGCCGGCAGATTTGGTCCTGCTGGCCATGGGCTTTTTGGGGCCGGAAGATACGCTGGTCAGCGCCCTGGGGATGCATACGGATACCCGCTCCAACTACAAGGCGGAGTACGGAAAATTTGCCACCTCAGTTGAAGGCGTGTTTGCCGCCGGAGATTGTCGTCGCGGCCAATCGCTGGTGGTATGGGCCATCAACGAGGGGCGTGGTGCCGCCCGTGAATGCGATCGCTACCTGATGGGTGCTACACGTCTGCCCTGAGTCAGGATACGGTTTAAGACTTGGTTGACGGCTCGCTGTCTTTCACGCGCTGGCCGACGATTTGGAAGCGGTGGCTGACCGCTGTAAACCCCATTTTTTTGGCAATGCGGTTGCGCAGTTTCACCACTTCATCATTGAGAAAGGCCAACAACTCTCCACTTTCCATATCCACCAGGTGATCGTGCCCGACCCCATCACCTACGTAATCGTAATAGCATTGCCGGCCGGAGCGAAATAAAACCGGCTTGAGCAGTTGCGCCGCCACCAGATGTTTAAGCGTGCGGTACACGGTGGCCCGGCTGGCGCGGCAGTTCATCTGACGCAGCAGCAACAGCAGTTCTTCGGCTTCAAACGGGCGGGCCAACTGCTGGGCACACTGCAAAATCGCCTGGCGTTCTGTGGTGTATTTTAACTGCCGCTGATGCAGAAAATCGCGAAACTTATTTTGGGCCACGTCCATAGGGGCACATTATCCCCACAGCCACCCATGGCTGGCAAATGGCGAACGGTCATGCGTTATCCCGCCAGCGTGGCCAGTTCCTGATGGGCTGCGGCCACACCAGCCCCAAACGTAAACTGGTGGCCCTGTTTTTTCATAACTACTTCGATGGCGCTGATCAGGCCCAGTGTGTCTGGCGCATCCACATAGCCCATGTGGCTGATGCGGAAGATTTTGCCTTCCATGGAACCCTGCCCCGCGGCAGTATTCATGTTGAATTCTTTGCGGAGCGCCCCACGGAAAGCTTTGTCATCAAAACCCGCCGGGTAATAAATACCCGTAACCGAATCCACCGGATCCTGGGAAAACACCTTAAGACCCATGGCTACCGCTGCCGCCCGGGTGGCGCGAGCCAGACCCGCGGTGCGCCGCCAGACATTAGCCATTCCTTCCTGGACGATCATTTCCAGGGCCTTGTTTAACCCGCGCACCAGTGTTACCGCGGGCGTCCATGGCACATCGTTCTCGGCGAGACTCTTGAGATAATGCGGCAGGCTCAGGTACAAATTCGGCTGCACCACGGTTTCAATTTTTTTACGGGCCTTTTCGGAAACACTGACAAACGCCAATCCCGGCGGCAGCATCAACGCCTTTTGCGAACCGGTGACCAGCATATCCACGCCCCATTCATCGGGCTTTACCGGAATTGCGCCCACGCTGGTAATGCCGTCGACAATCAAAATCGCATCGGTCGCCCGCACCAGGCCGGCAATCGCCTGCAGATCATTACGGGTGCAGGTGCTGGTTTCGCTGTGGCAAAGCGTGACGGCATCGAACTTTTTGCCGGCCAGTGCCGCCGCTACCGCCTCCGGCTTTACAGCGTGGCCATATTCGGCCTTGAGTTCGGTAACCTGGCATTTATTGCGCTTGGCAATGGTAACCCAGCGCTCGGCAAATTTTCCATTGGACAATGCCAGTACGCTCCCACCCTGCGGAATGGTGTTGATCATGGCCGCTTCAAACCCGGCCGTGCCGCTGCCGGCAATCGTCACCACCGGATTTTTGGTTTGCAGCACTTCCTGCAGGTTTTTGTTTACTGCGGCAAAAAGCGTGCGATATTCCTGTGTTCGATGGTGAAATACCGGCTTGGCCATTTCCAATAAAACTTCTTCCGGAACGCTGGTTGGTCCCGGCGTAAAAAGACGCATGCGATTCATGTGATAACTCCAAATTAACGTCAACAAAAAAACCGGACAATCCAAATATGCCCGGTCCATTCTTCAGCAACTTTCATACCGGTTTATGTATTCTCGCGCCTCTTATGGATCCAGACAGACGACCTGGGTGATTTCCGGAACCTGCTGGCGAAGGTTTCGCTCGATTCCAAAACGCAGCGTCGCCTGTGAACTGGGGCAACCCACACAGGCCCCGTGAAATCGTACAGATACCACACCTTCCGGTGTAATGTCCACCAATTCCACATCGCCTCCATCCCACTGGATCATGGGGCGGATAGATTCCAGTGCTGCCGCCACGCGATCCTTGACGTTCACTTCGGCCTGCACATCAGGTTCTAAGCCATCTGTTTTGACCTTCATGACCACCTCTGTCAGCAGTATAGACGTGCAGCCCGGTCTATTCAACCTGCGGTGTTTCGCGATAGCGTAGGGCTTTGGTCAGCCGTGGCTGAATGTGCCGCAGATTGCTATACTGGCTTGAGGTCGAAGGTTTCGCTTGCCACAGGCATGAATGCGCTCGATCCGCCGGGAACCTGATATTGGGTCATATCATGGCTATAAATACCTTGAGTCGCGTAAGGCCGTGGCCGGCTGGCCCCCGGATTTCCATGATGGTGTTGGCGGCGCTGGTGATGTCTGCCCTGGCGATTAGCGGCCCTGCGCTAACCCGGGCCGCAGTCATGCGCCCGGCCGGCTGGGGTGGAAGTAACCAGCACCATGGCGGCGTAACGCGCGAAACCGAGACGCACAAAGGCCCGGTGCATCCGTCGGTAAAAACCACCCATCCCCTCTGGCCACAAGGGTATTACCTCCACGAGGTCCGTGGCTGGATTCGAATTCCGAAAAACCGGTCGTATCCACGGCTGGTATTTGCTCGTCCACGTAAGGGCTGGCGCAAATTCATCCGGCTGTTACCCAATTTAACTCTCGCTACCCTCCTCAAACACCATGCGATCCAGTCTGCGCTTGTGCAGATCAGTGGCGAAGTTACGGCGTACAAGGGGGAAAATTATCTGCTGCTGGACGCCAACGTCACTTTTCCATCGTTGCGGCGGCCCGCCTCGCCGGAACCAGCGCCCACCACCGCCACCAAAAAACATCCACCTCGATTTTCACGGCGTACGCTGCCCAACCCGAAGGTACTCATTCATTCTCTTTTGCACTATCGTATATCTCGTCCGACCGGCCTGAACGCTGCACCGCCGGCTTCCGCGGTACGGCCGCCTTTGCCAACACCAAGACCTTATCGCAGCGGTCAATGGACTGCTCTGCCCGAAGGGACCTATATCTGGAATCAACGGGGACGACTTCTGCGCAACCCGGTTACTAATCAATGGTTGTTTGTGTTTATGTCGGACGGTCGCGGCACGGGCCGCCCACCAATTATTCTGTTGCCCTGCCGACAATTGGCCAAGCTGGAAGCCCAGAACAACGGTCCTGATAGAGGGAAACCTTTCATCGTCAGCGGTGTAGTAACCGAATATCACCACCACAATTTTTTACTTCTGACCTCGGCAGAACGGTTTTATCTCATGGACCGCTTTTAAGTATACCTGCGGCCCGGCACAGTATTTTGAAGTCTATTGCACCGGGGTTTGTACCGTCGGATTTGGCTGCTGTTTGTGCAGAATTTGTACGAGATGTTGTTCCGCCCTGGCCAACAGCATCTGGGCATTTTTATAGGTCAACTGGGCCATAGCCTGCTCGAATGGCAGCCAGGCATAACCGCAGTGCTCCTCTGAAAGGTTGACCTGCGAGGTTTTTGTACGCCCCAGAAAATAAGTAACTTGTTTATGAATCCGTCCCTTCACCCCGGAAACGAATTGGTACTCCATTTTTTGTTCGTAGCCGGGTACACGATCCACCTGGCGAATTCCCGTTTCTTCCCGCAATTCCCGCACAGCCGCCACCCAGGCCGTTTCGCCTGCTTCCAGATGTCCCTTCGGATAATCCCAGTGGTTGCCGTAATCCAGTAACAGATAAACACGCCCCTGCGGCAGATCGCGAAACAAAATAAAACCAGCGGAATATTCACGGCGAACGCCCCGTGTCTGCTTTCTGGTGCGGGCAGCTTTACCGCCATGTGGCGTATGCACCAGTTTGTTTTGTGGATTGGTGGTTTCCGGCGGCACGGGATTCACAACGGCTTCCCCAGTAGCTGACGCTTGTGCTTGAGAAATTTCATGTGGTGGTCCAGGTGGCGGACAGAGAGTTCCACCATTTGCTCCAATGTTATTCGTCCCCGCTGGTTATGCACACCCATCCGCAGATAGGCCGAATCCGGCAGGCGTTTGAGAATTTCGGCCATGAGCAGGCGGTTCCGGCGGAATAACTCGGCGGCGGACGAGGCATCCAGATCGGTGTAAAATAACTTCTGGGCGAAGGCACTTTCATCAAAGCCGATCAGGGCCGGGCTGTCTTCGGCAATGATGCGTTTCATGCGATCTGCAGCGATTAAATCGCTGTCCATCAGATGCAGCACAATTTGCCGGATGCTCCAGGTTCCCGCGACCGGCAGGGCGTCGAGATCCCCGACGGTCAAGCCGCGAATCGCTGCCGCGGGAATGGCTGCTCCACGCACGTATTCATCAATCATCGCCCGATTCACCCGTGATCTCCGCAGGTTAATGCGCCTTTGCAGCGCTTACACTTCAGTAATTTCCTTTTGCTTGGCGGCCACCAGCACGTCTACCTTGCCTTCGAAATTCTTGAGCAGGTCCTGTACGTCTTCCCGCCCCTTCTTGGCCTGATCTTCCGTCAGCTTGGATTCCTTGGCCAGGTTGTCCACATGTTTATTGGCGTCCCGGCGGATATTTCGCAGGGACACCCGGGCCTGTTCGGCCGCCTCTTTTACCTTCCCGACCAGTTGCTGCCGCCGTTCACCCGAAAGGGGCGGCAGATTCAATCGAATCTGTTTACCGTCGCTTTGCGGATTGATGCCCAGATTGGCTGTTTCCAAGGCCTTGACAATTTCCTTCAGGCTGCCCGGATCAAAGGGCTTAATTAAAATTGAGCTGGCATCCGGCGTCGTCAGCGACGCCAGTGATCTTAAGTCGGCGGGGCTTCCATAATAATCAACTTTGATGTATTCCACCAGGCTGGTGCTGGCCCGGCCCGTACGTAACCCGCGCAGCTCATGCTTCAGGTGCTCCAGCGCCTTTTCCATGGTTTCTTCAGCTTCAAAAAGTACTTCATCGAGGCTCATGGCAGACTCCGGTAACGGATCAGCTTGTCACTTGATCACTCGCGGGTGCTTCGTTGGCGATCAACGTCCCGATGGCTTCGCCCCGGACCGCCCGCGATATATTGCCTTCTTTTTTCATGTTAAACACGATAATGGGCACGTTGCTTTCCATGGCCATGCTGATGGCGGTCATGTCCATGACCCGTAAATTGTCGGTGATCACCTGCCGGTAGGTCAACCGCGTGAAACATTTCGCCTGCGGGTTTTTTTTAGGATCGCTGTCAAATACGCCATCCACCTTGGTGGCCTTGAGCAATACCTGGCAATTCAGTTCTGTCGCCCGCAGCGCCGCGCACGTATCCGTGGTAAAAAATGGGCTGCCCACTCCCGCCGCGAGCACCACCACCAGTCCCTTTTCCAGATGATGCATGACCTTGCGGCGGATAAACGGCTCGCATACCGCCGTTACCGGCAAAGCACTGGCCACGCGCGTCGGCGTGCCGAGATTTTCGAGGGTATCCTGCAGAGCCATGGCATTCATCACGGTGGCCAACATGCCCATGTAATCGGCCGTAGCCCGCTGCACACAACCGGTGTTCGCAAGCTTTTCCCCGCGCACCACGTTCCCGCCACCCACCACAATCGCCATCTGCACACCCGATTGGGCTACCGTCGCTATTTGCTGGGCAACCTTGGTGACTTCATCCATTTCAAAGCCAAAGCCGCCCTCGCGGCAGAGACCTTCTCCGGAAATTTTAAGCAAAATACGGTTATAACCGCCAGTGCGGTGTACTCGTTCCATGTTAACCTTTCCGGACGCTTGCGTATTACACCTCACCTACCTTGAACCGCGCAAATTCCACCACCCGCAGCGTGGCCGAGGACGCTTTGCCCGCATCCGCCAGCAGGTCGCGGATCTTGCGACTTTCATCCTTCACAAAGGGCTGATCCAGCAACACCTGATCGGAAAAGAATTTTTCCAGCTTGCCGGCCACAATTTTTTCCACAATGGCCGGAGGCTTGCCCTTAATGCCTTCCGCCGCAATCGCCTTTTCTTTTTCCAGCAGGGCCGGATCCACCTTATCCCGGCTCACAGCCACCGGCACAAACGGCATGCCGGCGGTGATGTGCATGGCGATTTCGCCAAGCAACACGCGCACCGCATCATCAGCGGAGCCATCAATACGCACCAAGGCTCCCACTTTGGCATTGTGATGCACATATTTGCCGATTTGGCCATCGGACGTGGTAAATCGGGCCAAACCGGTTACCGCCATGTTTTCCTTAATGGAACTGCCCACCATTTCCTTGATCACCTGTTCCACAGTGCGACCTGAAGCATCGGAGAAGGAGAGCTTATTTAAGTCTGCCGGGCTGGTCACCTGGTGCTGGAATGCTATTTCCACCAGGTCCGTCAATAATTTCTGAAAACCGTCGTTGCGCGCTACAAAGTCCGTCTGGCAACCCAACCGCAAGAGAACTCCGGTTCGGCCATCCGGTGCAATTTTTGCGCCGATCAAGCCTTCCTTCATTTCGTTGGCCACTTTGCTATCCGCACGGCCCGCTCCCCACTTGCGCAGCAATTCACAGGCTTTGTCCATGTCGCCGTTGGCTTCCTGCAGCGCCTTTTTCGATTCCATCATACCCGCGTTGGTTCTGGCACGCAGCGTCATAACATCTTTAGCACTGATTTCCATCATCATTTCCTCATTAAACTACCATTTTAGTCCCGATGGTCATGTCCGCGTGCACCATAGATTCAGCGACACCGCGCCGCCACCGTGACAAAGTGTACGGATTTTTGGTCAGATCGTCCAGATGACAGGCTGCTGAGCAGCGGCCGCTGTGGCTCCCATAATATTGCCGAGCCGACTATAATTGAAATTGTGGCCAATACTGTCCGCAGGCCCTTAAGGCCGCGGTGGCAGGGCAGCGGTTGGGCCTGCACCAGGAGACACAATAATGCCGGACAATACCTATGATGTAACGCCTTTAACTGAACCGGTCAAAAAAAATGTTGATGTAAATGCCGCATCATCCGTACCCGGTTCCACTGCGGCAGCCGCGGAAGCTGCGCAGCAGGAAACCGAAAAGACCGAAGATATAGAACAAAATCGCCCCATGGCGGTTCTGGCCTACATGGGACCATTCGTGGTGGTCCCGCTGGTTTTTGCCCGTGAATCGGCGTTCGCCCGCTTCCATGCCAACCAGGGACTGTTGCTGTTTCTGCTGGAATTCGGACTATGGAGTATCAATTGGGTACTGGGATTTCTGTTCATGCCCACCCTTGCACGGTCGGGATTTTTCAACGCCCTTGCCCACCTGTATGGTTTTGCCGCAGGCGTCATTTGGGCCGTCTTTGCGATCATGGCATTGATGGGCATTCTTCACGCCATTGCTGGCGTTGATGATAAACTGCCGGTGATTGGTAATTTTCATATCGTGAAAGTCTAAATAAATGTGGAAAAAGAGGTATGGGGACGGCGAATTTTAATGGGCTTCCGGCCAGAGACGGACTGTACTGGTTTGATGCCCATTTAGACTTGGCGTATCTTGCCCAGAACGGCCGTAACCTGCTGGAACAGACCATCCCTGGTGCAGCGGCAGCGATTTCGCTGCCCGCGTTGCGCCAAGGGCGAGTTCTTCGCACTTTGGCCACAATTTTTATACAACCTCGTGTGAAACCGGGAACTGCAGAAGAGCCAGTGGACGGACCCTGGTGTTACGATGATTACCAGCAGGCGCACACGGCCTCCCTTGCGCAGTTGGACATTTACAGACAGTGGCAACAGGCGGGATTGATACAGATATTACCCGCGGTTCGCGATAAGTCTGTCCCCGGCCCGGCGGCGGCGCTCGAAGTCATTTTACTCCTGGAAGGTGCCGCCGGGGTTCGCACCCTTGAGGACCTGCATGAATTTGCCGCGCGTCATGTGCGCGTGCTGGCTTTAACCTGGGTGGATGGCACGCCGTGGAGCGGCGGCGACCATAGCGGCACTGATATAACCGCAAAGGGCCGCGAGCTGGTGGCGTTAGCAGATGCCCTAGGCATGTTTCACGATGTATCACATCTTTCGGAAAAGGCCTTTTGGACACTGCTGGATATCGGGCGAAACTCGAAGATGGCGTCGCACAGCAACTGCCGGGCGTTACTGCCGGGTAAGCAATATCCGCAGCGACACCTTTCCGATCAGCAGATTAAGGCTTTGGCAAAGTCGGGCGGCATGATCGGGATCAATTTGTTTTCCAAGTTTCTTGTGCCTGCGGGACGGGCCACCATTGCCGACGTGGTCACACACATTGAGCATATTGCCCAGCTCACAGGTCGCAGCGATCTGATCGGGCTGGGGTCGGATATGGACGGCGGCTTCGATGCTGCCATGTTGCCGGAACATCTGGAGCATCCGAGGCACCTTTACCGTCTGGCCGATGCGCTAGCCAGGCGTGGTTTTGGCCAGCGCGAAATTGAGGGCTTTGCGCATTTAAACTGGGAAAACTATTTCGGCCTTGCGCCGCTGGCGGACGGTTGAACATCCGGAAAGCATCGCGGCTTGAGCCTGAAAAGTAAAATTATCACGGGTTAGTTATTCAGGACTGGCCCGGCTCAGCAGGCTCATCCGCGGGTGTCGGCCTTGGCCGCGAGCCGAGCGCGGCCATGATTAAACCCAGTACATACAGTGCCACCAGCGGCACAAAAATGGTGGAAAACGTGACCACATCAGGCGTGGGAGCCAGCACCACCGAGGCCACCGCCAGTACCAGCACGGCCACCCGCCACATGCGGCGGAACGTGGCCGCCGGCACAATCCCGAGTTTGGAAAGCACCAGCATCACCATCGGCACTTCAAACGAAACGCCGAATATCAGACACATGATGGTTACAAAGCTCAAGTAATCGCCCAACATGGGCAACGGCGAAAAGAGTACGCCGGCAGGCTGTTTGGAAATTTGCAGGGTCATGGAACCCACGTGCATTTTCAGTTCCATATCCGAGGCGTTGTACCACAGCACCGCCTCGTGCGGCGGAAAAGAGGTTGGATCGCTGCGCACGATGGGTATGACCAGAGGCTTTATCTGGTTGCCGGAGGGAAACCGCATGATCTGGACCGGACTGGCGGCCTTGCCAAAAATCCACTGCTCCACCCAATTGGGTTGCGGCGGGGGTAGTTTGATGGCGTTGTTAAACTGCATGAAAAACTTAAGCATGATGGGCAGTACAAGGATGAAAAAAAACAGTACGCCCGCCATAAAAAAACCAATGCTGGGAGCGATATATCGATAGACCGCCTTGCGCTCACGTGGGTACAGACCCACGGCCACAAAAGCCCAGGCCTGATAAATAATCCAGGGTGCAGCCAGCAACACGCCGGCCTTAACGCCGGTCATCAGGTAGGAAATAAGCCCACCGGCGGGCTTACGATAGAACATTTGACTGCTATAACCTGAATAGCGCAGGGCCATCAGGTATGGGTCGTATAAAAAGCCGATGATCTGCTGATCGAAGTACAAACAGATGGCTACGGCGAGGGCAGTGCCCAGCAGGGCGAAAAACACCCGTTTGCGCAGTTCATCCAGATGATCGCCAAAGCCCATCACGGGCAAGTCCGCGTGCCGCTGGTCAAGCGAACCCGGTGAACCGGCAATTTTATGACGCCAAAAAGCCATGGTCTGAATGTTCCAATCAAAAATCCGGCAAAACTGTGGATTGCGGCGGTGCCAATCGCCCTCATGCCCCCTGCACGCGCCCATCCTCAAGTTTTATCACGCGGTCAGCCAGGCTCGCCACCTGCATATCATGGGTAACCATTAATATGGTCTGCTGATGATCGCGATGTAACCGCTGAAATACGTCCAAAATGGTACGTCCGGTCCGCGGGTCCAGATTGCCGGTGGGTTCATCCGCCAGCAAAATGGCTGGATCATTCACCAGCGCCCGCGCGATGGCCACACGCTGGCGTTCTCCACCGGAGAGTTGATTGGGCCGATGCCGCAGGCGGTTGGAAAGACCCAGTTCCTCCAGAATTGCCGTGGCTTTTTGCTGGCGTGGCCAGGCCCGTACCAGGGTGCGCCAGGCGTTGGCCTGGATCATGGCCGGCAGCAGGACGTTTTCGAGTACATTGAGTTCCGGCAGCAGGTGATAAAGCTGAAAAACAAAACCAAATTTGGAATTGCGCAAGGCGTGACGGCGGCCCCGCGAAAGTTTGCTCACCTCGCGGCCATCAAAGGTAACGGTACCGGAATCGGCCCGTTCCAGCACACCCGCAATATGCAAAAGAGTGCTTTTGCCTGAACCTGAAGCCCCCACCAAGGCCACAAATTCGCCCCGGGCCACGGTCAGGCTGGTGCCAGTGAGCACGGGAACTTCGGCTGGCCCGATCCGATAGGTCTTGCGCAGATCAACTAATTCAAGCAGATTTGACATAAGTGTCGGCCTGGGGCCGTCCTTTTACTCGTACCGCAGGGCTTCCACTGGGTCTTGCAGGGAAGCGATCAGGGCGGGAATAAACGCACCGACCAGCCCGGCCAGAATTGCCAGTGCGACAATGGTGATCACTGCGTGCATATCCACCTGATCGGGAATGCGGGAAAAAATATAAATTTTCCGGTTCCATATTGAAATGCCGAAATAACGCCACAAAATATGATCGTGGATGTAATTATCATGGCGGACAAATTCCACGCCAGCCAACATTCCGGGCAAGGCCCCGGCGGCGCTGATCAATAAGCCGTACAGCAGGAAGATGGTACCCACCCCTGCCTCGCTGCCGCCAATGGCTTTGATGATACCTATGTCGCGGGTTTTGTCGCGAACGATCATAAAAAAAATAAGGAAAATGACGACCACCACCACCATGCTCATGAGGCCCAGCAAAAAAGTGATTAAATCACGTTCGTTATCCACCGCCCGGATATATTGGGCCTGCACCTGATCCCAGGTTTGAATTTGCAGGCCGGCATCCTGAAGCCGAGGATGTTTGCGGGCGTATTGATGCACCACCGCCGCAATGGCGGCGCGCGCGGCAACGACTGCCGCGTGGCTGGAATCGCCATGCACCCGAATTTGTATCTGGCTGCACCGTGCCGGCCGCGTGCCGCCGCCCAGCAGATCCTGCCGCTGCATGAAAGCCATTTTCTGCACTACTTTGAAGGGGGCGTAGACCTGCGACGAATCCGCGGTGAACACGCGGGTGCGACAATCATCGACAATCTGAAAACGGTGACTTTGCGGCATGGCCAATGTGGAGCGCAGCGTTACGGGCACGACCGTTAAAATGGCCGGTGAAAACCGCACATCGGCCGGCCGGTGGTAATGGCCAAAACGGTCCTTCTGATACAAACCCAGATCCACGCCGATGATACAGCCGTTGGTGGGTTCATCCGCGGGCGAAGCGTAGCGTTGCCGGGCTTGCGGAGGAGGTTTGAAGGTTACCACCGCCGGAACCAGGGCCCGGCGCAAAGCCGCATCAGAAGCAAACGTGCTGTTGGCCGGCAAACGCCGCAGATAACCCAGGTCCCGGAAGCTGCGGTCCACGGCATAGTTGGCGTTTTCCCAGTCTTCGCGGGTGATGACCTGCCAATGGTGGCGAATGGCGGCAAACCATGTCGTTGGAGTTATCGCCGGCATGGCCATAAGTTTTTTACGCAGCTTTTCTTCCCGGTTGATGGCCTTTTTCAGGCGGGCCTGGGCATAGATCAGCAAGGACTGTCGGCTGGCCGGGAATTGGGCCTGGGCCAGATCGGCGGCGGCTTGCAGGGGAGCGGCATGTTGCCAGAAAAGATCCGCTCCAAAATGACTGACCTGCGATTGCGTGGCCGGATCAATGCCCACAATTTCCACGCCCATGCTGGTCTGAAAATTGGGCAAATTAAACAGCCCGTACGCATTGACCACCGGCGTACTGGCCGCCACCTGCGGCAAACGATTGATGCGTTTTTGTATCTGGGCGTAATACGGAAAACCGGCGGCACTGCGGCTTTGAATCACCACATCGCCCATGAGCCCGCGGCCGGCGCTGCGTACGCGATTGACAAACCCGGTCATAATGCTGTTGACGATAATTAACATCATCACGCACAGCCACACGGCCAGAATTGGGAACACCACAATCTTTTTGCGGGTGAGATAGCGCAGGCATAAAAACAGGGTGTACATCATATACCGATAGTCCGGAGCAAAGAGTCAGCACGGCAAAGGCAGTACGGTGGCAGATTCGCTTAAACCCCCGTGCCGCCCGGCTGTGCGTTGCCGACTTCTGGCTCCTGGCTCCTAACTGCTGTTGCAGGCCTTAACAGAGGAAAAAGCACCACATCGCGGATGCTGGTGCGGTTGGCCAGCAGCATCACCAGCCGATCGATGCCGATGCCCAGTCCGCCCGCGGGCGGCATGCCGTGGGCCAGAGCCGCTATAAAATCATCATCCATTCGCGCCATGGAATCTTCCATTTTCTGGCCGGCCAACTGCTGGGTAAAAGTCTGTTCCTGCACCAACGGATCATTGAGTTCGGTATAAGCGTTGGCCAGTTCCATTCCGGCTACGTATAATTCAAATCGCTCCGCAAGAGTTTCATCACCAGGCTTGCGCCGGGTCAGGGGGCAGAGCCCCGCTGGATAGTCGTACACAAACACCGGCCGCTCCATGGCCGCGATGGCGGGTTCCACCACCCGGTCGAACAATTCGCCCAGCAGGACATCCTGGGCCTTGTTCTCAATATCCGCCACGCCATGCCGCGCGGCTGCTTGTTTTACCGCCGTGGCATCCGACATGTTCACGTCTGCATGGCGCTGCAACAGTTCCCGATAGCTGAGCCGCTCAAAAGGCGGCGTATAATCGATGAGCCGATCCCCAAATTGCAAGGTCAGCCGCGGGGGCGATTCCGCCGGCTCCTCCGCAGGACGAGCGTTTTTACGGCACATCGTCGCCAGGGCCACCACCATGGATTCCGTGAGTTCCATCATGCCCGCTAAGTCGCTGTACGCCTGATACAGTTCCAGCATGGTGAATTCCGGATTGTGCCGCGTATCAATACCTTCATTGCGGAAATTGCGGTTGATTTCAAACACTCTTTCCATGCCACCCACCAGCAGACGCTTCAGGTATAATTCCGGGCTGATGCGCAAATATAGATCAATATCCAAAGCATTGTGATGAGTAACAAAAGGCCGAGCCGCCGCGCCACCGGCCAGAGACTGCATCATGGGGGTTTCCACTTCCACAAAGTTTCGTCCGTGGAGAAAATCCCGAATTTCCCGCACCACCCGCGACCGCAGCAGAAATACTTCCAGCGAATCCTGATTGGCGAAAAGATCCACATACCTCTGGCGATAACGCAGTTCCGTATCGGCCAGGCCGTGGAATTTTTCCGGCGGCGGCAGCAAGGCCTTGGATGCAATGCCCAGCCCATCCGCCCACACCGTAATTTCGCCGGTTTTGGTATGACCGACTTTGCCTGAAAACCAGGCGATGTCTCCCAATTCCAGCAATTTAGCTTTATCCCAATTTATCCCCAGGTTTTGCCTGGCTACGCCAATTTGAATGCGCCCCGTCCAATCCGCGATAGTGATGAATATCAGTTTTCCGATATCGCGAAGCAGCAAGATGCGCCCCGCCACCTTGACTGCCGCGCTGCCGTCATGTGGCGTATCCACCTGATGCAGTTGCCGAGCCTGTTCGATCGAAGTTAAATCGTCGAGTCGTCGCCCGAATGGCTCTGCGCCCAAGGCATGCCAGCGGGCCAGGCGGGCCAGGCGATCCTGATATTGCGGGTTATCCTGCATGATGGTTGTGCGTTACCCTTCTTGTTTAATCCTCGGACCACCCTTTCCGGTACCACGACCCTTGCTGCCCGGCGGCCAACGAAGATTGTGCATTGTAGCCGTTCCACAGGCTGGTGAAAACCGCCGCCCAAGGGGAGTTTCGGTAAGGAGCTGTCAGAAAATAAAGTGTATGAATACGGGCAGCATTTTGGCACCGCCCTGTAGCCGGCTGTTCTTCCCTCCAACCGTGGCGAACATTAGCGATGCGCTCGATCATGGATTGAACCGGCTGTCAACCAAAGCATTGTGGCGAATAAAAACAGCCCTCCGCTTGCCCCATTTCCCAAGCAAGCTGATGGGTTTATCCCATCGGCCATTACCTCCAGTCCTCCGCGTTTTCCGCCTTTCTGCGGTTAAAAGCCGTTCCCTGACTGCTGATCGCCGATTGCTTCGCTCCTCGTTGAGGCATGGATGCCGAAATCCTCGATGCTGGAGGACCAGCGCATCGGGATTGAGCCATGGATGCCGAAATCCCGATGCGGCATGGAGCAAGCAATCGGGATATTCTGTCTCCTTCTAAAATACGTATCTTCCGACTCGTGCCCCGCCGCCAAAAGGACCAGCCGGATAGCATCAGGTTATTTCTTGACAGCCCTTAAGATGGACTCCAGTGCGTAGATTGTCCGTTTGCACCTGCGGCGTCGCATCTTGTCCCGGGCTTATGAGTGTCGCGCGTATCAGCTTGGCGATTGGGGTGGAGAAGGCGACGCAACATGAGCGCGCCGTCCTGTAGAACAGGTTACGCCCCCGGACATTAACATGGGTGAAACGTACACTCGCCCGGCGTTTAGCCATGTCGTATAATGGTCTCCGGCTCGTCTGCGAACCAGCCTGTATGGGAAAATTAATCATGGCAGATTCTGTGGAACTTCATTACGATGGTAAATCTTATAGCTATCCTCTGGTAACGGGAACAGAAAATGAGCGCGGCATTGACATCAGCCGCCTGCGCGCCGAAACCGGATTGATCACGCTGGATCCCGGCTACGGCAACACCGGGGCATGTAAAAGCGCCATCACCTATATTGACGGGGAAAAGGGCATTTTGCATTATCGCGGCATTCCGATCGAGCAGTTTGCCGAGCACCCGGATTTTATCGAAGTGGCATGGACGCTTATTTTTGGCCGTCTGCCGGATCAGAACGAGCGGGCCCGTTTCAGTGCCCGGCTTACCGCCAACGCCCATCTTCATGAAGCCATGAAGCACGCATTTGACGCTTTTCCGGTCAGCGCGCCGCCCATGGCCGTCACTTCAGCCATGATCAATACCCTCGGCTGTTTTCACAGTGAATTCTACTCTTTGGCCGATGAGATGCAGTTCGAGGAAGTAGCCGCCCGGTTGATCAGCAAAATCCGCACGATCGCGGCGTTCACCTATCGGCGTTTCCGTGGAATGCCTTATATCTACGCCGATTCCAAACTGCGTTATTGTGCCAATCTCCTGCACATGATGTTTTCCATGCCCTATGAACAGCACGTGGCAGATCCCGCAGTGGAAGATGCTCTCAATCTGATCTTTCTTCTGCATGCAGATCATGAACAGAATTGTTCCACCAGTACGGTGCGCATGGTGGGCAGCAGCAAGGCCAATCTTTTTGCCAGTATCGCCTCCGGAGTGTGTGCGCTATGGGGACCGCTGCACGGAGGTGCCAATGTGGAAGTCATGGACATGCTGGAAAATATCCATTCCGGCGGCATCACCGCGGAAAAATATGTGGAACTCGCGAAAAACAAGGAAAGCCATGTGCGGCTCATGGGTTTTGGCCACCGCGTATACAAAAATTATGATCCGCGCGCACGAATTCTCCAGAAGGCCGCCCAACGGGTCTTCAAGAAGCTCAAGGTCAATGATCCGCTGCTGAATATCGCCCGCAAACTGGAAGAATTAGCACTCCAGGATGATTATTTTGTCAGTCGCAAACTCTACCCCAACGTGGATTTCTACAGCGGCATTATTCTGCGGGCCATCGGTATTCCCACCGATATGTTCACGGTGATGTTCGTCATCGGACGATTGCCGGGATGGATTGCCCATTGGAAAGAACAGCATGATGATGCGACTTCCAAAATCGCCCGCCCCCGGCAGATTTACACCGGACCGGTGAATCAGCAATATGTTCCGGCCAAGGATCGCCCCGTGGGCTAAAAACAGCGGTGTTGCCACGCGATAGGTCCGGTGCCGAACATTGTCTGCCCCGGAGGCCCAACCCTTCTTCGGAACCGCGCAAAAATAAATTCGTGTTTTACGGCGCAGAAATTTTGGCCGCCAGCGAGGCGTGAGCAAGGCGCATACTCCGGCAGTGGGTCTGAAACGAGCGAACAACGAAGCTGGAGGCCAAAAGGGCCAGCCGGAAAGTGCGAAGTTATTTTTGCCCGGTTCCTTACCTGGGTGGCGCCGAATCCCGGACAAAAGAGGAATCCTGTGCGGGTACCAGATGCCCCAACAGTGTGGTCGTACCGGCATGCTGCTGCACTTTCTGGAGCTGCAAAGACCGTGCGGCTCGCAGACCCAGATCAAAAGCTTTCATGTTGACCTCCAGCAGGGCCGGGCGGATCCGCGTATGCAGGATTTTGCGTACATGTTCTTTATCCACCACTTTGGTCAATTCCACCGTCATTCCCACTGCCAGGATATTGGCGGTAAGCACATTGCCGACGTCGTACTTGGCGGTGCGGATCATGGGAAAACCATAAATATCCCAGGTTTCACGTTCCTGAGCCGATACCCGCACCAGATTATCATCAACCAATACCACGGCATGATTTTTCAGATCGCCTTTGTACATGTCGTAGGTTCGTTGATCCAGCGCGAGCATGAAGTCCAGATGCGTGGCCTCAGGAAATTCGATGCTCTGGTCTGAAATAATTACATCGGCTTTGGTCGGACCGCCCCGTACCTGAGAGGTATACGTGGGTACCTGCGTGGCAAAGCGATGTTCGTATATGATCGCCGTCTCCGCGATAATTGCTCCCGCCAGTATATTGCCCTGGCCGCCAACACCGGCGAATCTCAACTCGCAACGGAATGCCATAAAGTTCTCCTTAAACGACGACTGTTTGCTCCACGGGATGGCTTAATTCATAATAGGCTTGGGCGTATTCCTTTTTTCCAGGATCCTGATGGAATATGCCCGTTATCATTTTACCCTGCAGTTCCTCCGGGCTAAGTGCGCCCGCATTGCTCCGGTTGACTGTAATATTACGTATATGCTCCACGAGCTGCACCGGATCTCCCAATTGATTCCGTCCACCCCATTGGGTATGGCACGTGCTCAACGCATCAATAACGCTTATGCCTTTATGTTCCAGTCCTTTGCGCAGGTAATTCTTAAGCGAGATCGGATCCGCCACACTGCCGCGGGCCACAAATGTGGCTCCGGCACCACGAGCCAGTTCCACCACGTCAAAATTCGAATCGATATTTCCCCGAGGCATGGTGGACGCCTTGGACCCCGGTGGCGTGGTTGGCGAATACTGTCCACCCGTCATGCCATAAATCCAGTTATTGACCACCACCATGGTGATATCTATGTTTCTCCGGCACGCATGAATGAAGTGATTTCCCCCGATCGCCAGCATGTCGCCATCACCGGAAAACACAATCACATGCATGGAAGGATGGCACATCTTGATGGCTGTGGCGGCCGGTACTGCGCGGCCGTGCAGGGTGTGCAAAGTGTGAAAATCGACGTATCCGCTGCCCCGTGCGGCACAGCCGATACCCGATACCATCACGATGTCATTTTTTTCCCAATGCAGCTCATCAATGGCCCCGATGAGGGCTTTGAGGACAATGCCGTTGCCGCAGCCCGGACACCAATACAGGGGTAATTTATCGTTCCGCAGATACCGCGGATAATCCACGCTCATGCTGATACCTCCCGTATTTTCTGGAGAATCTGTTGCGGGCGGATAGGAGTACCGGCTGCCTGCAGCACACTGTGTAGTTCAGATCGCCCCTGCAAAGCGCGTTGCACTTCGTGGATCATCTGCCCCAGATTCATCTCGCTGACAATAATATGTTTAAATTTTCGTCCCAGCTCCATCACCTGCTGAAACGGGAATGGCCACACGGTTATCGGCCGGAACATACCGACTTTCAGACCCTGGGCGCGGGCCTCCTTGATCGCCACCCGGGCGGCATTGGCATTGCTGCCATAGGCAATCACCGCCACCTGGGCATCTTCCAACTGATAATGCTCAAAACTTTCAATGTCCGCGCTGGCATCCATGATTTTATTGATCATGCGGTTTTCGTCGGCCAGCACTGTGGTGGCATTTTCCGTCGGAAAGCCGGTAGCATCTTTGTTCAAACCCGTCATGTGAAAGCGATAGCGTGGAAAATTTTCGCGGTTGGGCAGCGGTGGAACCGGGTTCGTCGCGGAGATCTCGTACGGGCGATAGTTTTCAGGTTCGACGGCCGGCTGGCGGCGATCGACAATCTCCAGCGTGTCGGGCGGGGGCAAGGTAACACCACTGCTAAGATGGGCCAGGGTGGCATCGGATAAAATGAGGACCGGGGTACGATAGCGTTCGGCCATGTTAAACGCGCGAATGGTTTCCGTGTAGCATTCCAGCAGGGTTCCGGGCGCGACCGCGATAATCATGTGATCTCCATGCGTGCCCCAGCGTGCCTGCATATAGTCACTTTGCGAAGCACGTGTGGGCAATCCCGTGGAAGGCCCGCCGCGCATCACATCCACGATCACCAGCGGAAGTTCCATCATACAGGCCATGCCAAGACCCTCCTGTTTGAGGGATATCCCCGGACCGCTGGATGCCGTCATCGATTTGTACCCTGCATAACTGGCCGCGGCCGCGGCGACGATACTGGCAATTTCGTCTTCCAGTTGCATGAAAATACCCCCGACTTCCGGCATTCTGCGGGCCAGCAGTTCGGGAATTTCACTCGATGGCGTGATCGGGTAACCAGCATAAAAGCGACAACCCGCCAACAACGCGGCCTCCGCAATCAGTTGGTTCCCATTCATGATTTGGACATCGGCCATGTTGCAGTTCCTTTTACCTGGATTTTGTCACCATCTGGCCATGACTGTCCTGAAATGCTACTTCCACTCCAACATCTACGACCGAAATGGCAAAATGCGGACAGATCGCCTCACAGAATCGACACTTCCTCACACAATCTTCCGGACGTGCCACTGTACACATGGAGCCGGTCCATACGTGCAGATTTTCCGTCAGTTCCAGAACGTTCTTGGGGCAGATATCAACACACAGGCCACAGGATGTGCACAGCCGATTGACGACGACAGGTGTTTGCTGGGCAGCCATAGGGCACCCCCTTGCGCCGCACCATATAAAATTATAGTCCCTTCAGGGGGTGCGGGCAAATGGTTATTTTGTGTCGCCGCCGACCGTTGTACCTTGGGTTTATCGGTCCAGTGGTGCCGGTTTCTTCCGCCTAAGCGACAAAAATGCGGGGGAACGGCCTTGCCCGGTGCTTGGCGGCTCTTATTGCAATTCCAGGGCCGCCAGCCGCTGCTCCCTGTCGTACTGGCGTAAAGCGGCAATGAGTTCATCCATCTTGCCGGCGATGATCTGCTCCAGTGGAAAATTCTGGTTGAGGCGATGATCGGTGAGGCGATTCTGGGGAAAGTTATAGGTGCGGATCCGTTCATTGCGGTCGCCGCTGCCGATCATCCGTCGGCGCTCATCCGACCTGGCCAGACGGCGTTGTGAATCGTAATGTTCAAACACCCGCGAACGCAAAATACGCCAGGCTTTGTCCCTGTTTTTATGCTGGCTGCGCTCTTCCCGCATCCGTACCACAATACCGGTGGGCAGGTGTGTAAGTTGCACCGCCGATTCCACCTTGTTGACATTCTGCCCGCCTGGCCCGCCTGCCCGTGATACATCTTCGCGCACATCCGCGGGATTGATTTCAATGGCCGATTGATCCGCCTCCGGCAAAACTGCCACTGTGGCGGCGCTGGTATGTACCCGCCCCTGTGTTTCCGTCTCCGGCACGCGCTGCACCCGATGGCCGCCCCCTTCCATCGACAAATCCACCACCACCCCGGGCCCGCGTATATTTACCACCACTTCCCGAAATCCACCCAGATCCCCTGGTGAAAAATCCAGTACTTCAAATTTCCAGTGGCGGGAATCGGCAAATCGGCGATACATTTCCAGCAGGTCGCCGGCAAACAGGGCCGCCTCATCACCCCCGGTGCCCGCCCGAATTTCCACAATCACCGAATTTGCCGTCGGCTGGTCTGCTGATAAAAAATCATCAATGATTTTTTCAACCGCAACCTCCAACTGTCCTTCCAGCAACGTCAGCTCTTCCTGCGCCATCTGCTGAAATTCCACATCCTGTGTGGTATCGGCCGCCAGAAGCCGCGCTTCTTCGGCGCGAGCTTGCAGTCCCCGGTACTCAAAAAACGGTGCGAGAATGCGGGCAAGCCGACCGTGCTCTTTAGCCAACTCCACCAGGACCAGGGAATCTGGTGGTGGGTCGGCATTGAGCTGTGATTCAATCTGCGCCAGTCGCAGGGCCTGTTCCTGGAGCTTCTGCAAAATCCGCTGCTGTCCGGCATTCTGAATCATGGAGTTCTACCATTGGGGTTAAAAACACACACGCCGCAAGCCATGTCACCATGGCCGGCGGCGTGTTGGAAGCTATGGCAATTGAATCTACTGCTTTTTGGCGGCAGCCGCGGCGGTGCCAGTCAGACTGAAATTGGCGTACTTTTTCTGGAAACGTTCCACCCGACCGGCGGTATCCACAAACTTCTGTTTGCCGGTGTAAAAGGGGTGGCAAACGCCGCAGATTTCAACTTCAATTTTTGTCAACGATGAACCCGTTTCAAAGGTGTTGCCGCAGGCGCAATGCACCTTGGTAAAATTGTAGCGCGGATGAATCTTTTTCTTCATGGTTATTTCCCTTGCGTTTTGGTGCTTCCTGATTTCAGCGGCCTTTGCCGCGCCGCTTCATCCCTTGATAAACATCGGCCCGGCGGACCACCCGCCAAACCCATCCGGATCACTCCAAGTGGCCCGGTTACTAGCGGCGTCCGGACTCGAACCGGAGACCTTGGGCTTATGAATCCCGCGCTCTACCAACTGAGCTACGCCGCCGCTCACGGAATCTATAATTATACCATGATCGGCGTAAAATGGGCAAATGGCAAAAATCGGCGGCGGAGGGGAGGGGTGCGTGGCACGTTATGCGGCCCGGCGTGGAGCGCAGCGGCGAAACATGTAATCGTCCCAGCGGCCATCTTGGCTCAGGCGTAGAGCACGCAGCGTCAGCATGGCCTCCGCGCCCCGGCGGTTCCAGAACTGCTCCGTTCCCTTGACCCGCTTGTTGAAGAGTTTGATGCCG
>JAJZNX010000069.1 GCA_021852275.1 Planctomycetota bacterium
TGGGGCGCGTAGATGATGTGGTGAATGTGGCGGGGCACCGCCTGGGTACAATGGAAGTGGAAAGCGCTTTGGTAGCCCATGAAAAAGTGGCCGAAGCGGCGGTGGTGGGCCGGCCGGATGACTTAAAGGGGCAGGCATTGGCGGCGTTTGTAACGCTAAAAGCTGGCCAGCAGGCCAGTGAAAACCTGAAAAAGGAACTGCAAGGGTGGGTGTCCAGGGAAATTGGATCGATTGCCCGTCCGGATGAAATACGTTTTACCGAAGCCCTGCCGAAAACCCGTTCCGGAAAGATTATGCGGCGGCTACTTCGCGATATTGCCGCCGGACGAGAAGCCATTGGCGATACCAGCACGCTGGAAGATTATGCGGTGTTGGCCAAGCTGCGTGAAGACCAGGAATAGTTTGCGTCCGCCATATAGGGTATGGTAGACTATGAGTGAACGCTATGGATGGTGATCCATTCCGTCTTGGCATGCGGATTTTTCCGGGTGCTGGTACGGGCGATTGCACGGAGGTTTGTCGATGAAGTTAGCTACCCTGGAACTTGCTGGTTTCAAATCTTTTGCGGACACCACCGAATTTAAATTCGACGATGGCATTACGGGTATTGTCGGGCCGAACGGTTCAGGCAAATCCAATGTAGTTGATGCGGTGAAGTGGGTGCTGGGTGAAATGTCGGCTAAGTCGCTGCGTGGCGATGCGATGCTGGATGTTATTTTCTGTGGTTCGGGCAGCCGCAAACCGACCGGCATGGCTGAAGTTTCTCTTACATTCACCAATGAAGACGGCCGGTTGCCGGTGCAGGCTCCGCAGGTCAAAATAACCCGGCGGTTATACCGCGATGGTACGTCGGAATATCTGGTGAATAATGAGATGTCGCGGCTCAAGGATATTCGGGAGATGTTTTTAGATACCGGGGTGGGGGTGGAAGCGTATTCAATTATTGAGCAGGGGCAAATTTACGCCCTGCTGGATGCCAACAGTGTGGATCGGCGGGAAGTTTTTGAGGAAGCCGCGGGCATTTCCCGCTTTAAGGTGCGCAAGAAAGAAACGTTGCGCAAGCTGGAACGGACGGATCAAAATCTGGCTCAGGTACAACTGGTGCTGGATGAAGTGCAGCGCCAACTGCGCAGTGTAAAGGTGCAGGCGGGTCGGGCCAGAAATTATCAGGAGTATTTCGCCCGGCTGAATGAACTGCGTAAGGCCCATTCTCTGCAGGAATATGATCAATTGCACCGCCGGCTCACGGACTTTCGCCGTCAGCGGGAAGAACTCGTTGATAACCTGGCGGGGCTGGCCCGCCAATGCGATCAGATGCGCAGTCAGCGGCAGGATTTGCAGATTGAAATGGATGCTTTGACCGAAGCGGCCAGGAAAGCCGAGCGCGAACTGATGGTGCTGGAAAATCAACGGCAAAGCGCTGTGCAGCAGGGGCAATTTGCTCAGCAGCAGATTACGCAACTTTCCGAGCAACTGGATTTGTACCGGCGCAGGCTGGTGGAGCTTGAGCAGCGCAAAACTGAGCTTGGCGGGCAAGTGGAAAAGCACCGGGAGGCTTTGGCGGAAATTGACTCCCAGGTGAAATCGCATGAACAGGCCGTGCTGGAGGCTGTAGCCCGGCAGGCCAAGGCCGCCGGAGATGCCGCAGTGTTGCACCGGGCCATTGATGAAGCCAAAAGTGCGGCGATGGATATGATGCGGGCTGCGGCCCGACTGAACAGCGAATGTAGTGCGGCTGGAGCACGGAAAGATAATCTGGATAAACAGGTGGAGCGGCTGCAGGCGGCTCGCGGCCAGATGGACCAGCAGATTGCCGCGATGGAGCAGCAACTCGCGGGTTTTCAGGCCGAAAGACAGGATCTGGGTTCGCAAGCGGAGGATTTGCGTGGCCAGGGGGAAGCCCTGCGGTCCACCATTGCGGCCAACAGCCGCAAACACGCGGCGGTTCTGGAAGAGTTGTCGAAGCAGCGGGAAATACGTGGCGGGCTGAAAAGCCGCCAATCGGTGTTGATGGACCTGCAGGCTCGAAGGGAGGGCGTGGCCAAACCCGTGCAGGATGTACTTAAGTCGCGTGATGCGGGCACCGGTTTCGCCGGAGTGAAGGGGATTGCGGGAGAATATATCAGTACCAGCTTGGAACATGCAGGCATTGTGGAAGCGGTGTTGGGCGATATGCAAAATGCCCTGGTGCTGGAAAATACCGTGGCGTTGCTCTCGGCGCAGCAGCAGTTTCAATCGCTGCCGGGCCGGGTTACCGCGCTGGCACTGGATAACATTCCGCCGTACGTGGAGGATTTTTCGCCATCCACGCTGGGTGCGGGCGTGATACGTGTTTCGGATCTGGTGACTTACGATCCGGCGATGGCCCCGCTGGCCCTGCATGTGCTGGGTGGCACGCTGGTGGTTGAGAGCCTGGAGCAGGCGTTGACGCTGCTGCGACAGGGACCGCGCGGGCTGCGGTATGTAACCCGGCTGGCGGAAGTTGTGAACCCGGACGGGACGGTACAACTGGGAGATATGTCCCGGCGAGCCGGCACCATCAGCCGGCGCAGCGAACTGGCCCGGCTTGAACAGGATATGGTTGCGGTGGAATCGCGGATATCGGAACTGTCTGCGGAAGCGGCCCAGTGCGATGAGCAAACCCGTCAACTCAATGAAAATCAGCAGCAGATTCGGGACCGGTTGTTTACCGTGGAAAGCCGGCTGGCACAGGTGCAGGCACGTAGTCAGCAGGCGGAACAGCAGGTTCAGAAGTTGCGAGGAGACCTGCCTATGTTGGCCGGTGAATTGGAAGGTCTGGCGCATGAAATCAGCGAGTGCGTGCAGCGGCAGGAGACCTATCGCGCGAAAGCCGCTGAAAAAGAAACCGCTTCGCAGCAGGCTGAAATCGCCGTGCGCGACATGCAGCAACAACTTCTTTTACGTCAGCATGAATCGGCTGAACTTGGTGAAAATGTTACGAAACTGCGAGTGGCCATGGGGCAATCCCAGGAACAGCGTACTGCGCGGGCCCGGGAGTTGACCGTGGCGGAATCGGCGGTTCGGCACTCCGATGCCGAGCTTTCACAGGTGAACCGGGAGATTGCCCAGGTGGAATCCCGCTTGGCAGCGGCGAAAAAGAGCGCGGAGGAATGTACGCGGCAGGTGGAAGAACTGGAACATCACCGGGGTGCTGCAGCCAGACTGGTGGAAGAGCAGACCGGGCATCTGGCCGGGCTGCGCGAACAATTCCAAAAAGCCGCGGTGGAACTGGGCGAATTAGAATCGCAGCACGACCAGACGCAACAACGGGAACACACTCTTTCGCTGTCGGAAAATGAAGTGAGCGTTCGGCTGGAAACATTGGTGGAACGTACGGCTGAAGAGTTGCAGTTAAATCTGGTCGAGGCCCACGCCACCTACCAGGCTGTGGAGATGGACTGGGATGCGGTGGCTGCGGAAATCAATGATCTCAAAGGACGCATGGCTCGACTGGGCAACGTGAATATTGATGCGATTGACGAGCAGGATAAACTGGAGGAACGCCAGAAATTTCTGTCCGGCCAAATTGCGGATATTCAGGATGCCAAACGGCAGTTGGAAGAATTAATCACGCGGATCAATGAAGATTCCCGTCAGAAGTTCATCGATACCTTTGAAAAGGTACGTGTGGAATTTCAGGAAATGTTCCGCCGGCTTTTTGGCGGGGGGCGTGCGGATATTGTGCTGGAAAATCCGGAGGATGTGCTGGAATCCGGCATTGATATTCTGGCGAAACCTCCGGGGAAGGAACAGCAATCCATCAGTTTGCTTTCCGGTGGAGAAAAAACTTTGGCGGCGGTGGCGGTGATTATGGCGATTTTCAAAAGCAAGCCGTCACCATTTTGCATTCTAGACGAAGTGGATGCGGCGCTGGATGAGGCCAACACCGGCCGTTTTGCCGCAATTGTCAGCGAGTTTATGACCACCAGTCAGTTTATTGTCATCACCCACAACAAGGCGATGATGAATATCGCCAGCCTGCTGTACGGTGTAACGATGCAGGAACAGGGGGTGAGCAAACGGGTGGCGGTGCGCTTTGATGGCAAAGGTTTGCGGGAAGCGCCGGAACCGGCACCCGCCGTTGCGGTTGCATCCGAAGCGGCTTAGGTACAAAGCAGTGTTGACGCTGTGATGATGGTCGGAGATGCTGGCACGGCAAGTTGTACAGAGAAACTTGCGGCAATTAAACCGCCGATTTTTTAACCGCGGTGCAGAACTGGTTGCGCCCGATTTGGTGGGGGCTGTTCTGGTTCGCGTGGTGGCGGGGGTGCTGCGTCAGGCCCGGATTATCGAGACCGAGGCATACGTAGGTGCCCACGATTTAGCCTGTCACGCATCCAAAGGGCGAACCCATCGTACGCAGGTCATGTTCGGTCCGCCGGGATATGCTTACGTCTATTTCATTTATGGCATGTATTATATGCTTAATATCGTGACTGCCCCGGCAGGCAATCCCCAGGCGGTGCTGCTGCGTGCGGCGCTGCCTCTGGATGGATGGGAAGCAGACCTGAGCGGGCCAGGTAAGCTGGCTCGGGCGTTTGGTATTACCTTGATGGATCGCGGCCTGGATGTTACGGGCAGTGATTTATACGTTCTCAAGAATTCTCGCCATCATCCGCGCATCAGGATTACGCCACGTATTGGTGTGGATTATGCCGGCCAATGGCGACTGGCACCGCTGCGATTTATCGAGCAGGTCGGTCCGCCGTGAGCAGGCAGGGGGTACGTCTGTGAAATCAGCCCACGGTTTCCGGGGATCGATTTAATTCGTTGATGGAGCGGCGGCCGGCAAAGCCGGTATCAACTTCGTGCCAGGTGTTTAAATTTATTTCACCCACCTGCCAGCAGAGGAATATTTCTCTGCCCTCAAAAATCGCGGGAAAATCCAGCAGGCCGCGGGCGGGGTCTTTAAGTTCCACCCCGATCGTGGAAAGTTCCGCAATCAGGCGGACCATATCCCGAGAAAGGGCTTCAAATTTGCGGCCCAGTTCCACTTCGTCGAGTTCTGCCTTCTTTTCGGTCAGGTTGGTACCGGCCCACTGAATCAATTCACGGCGTTGCATTTCAACGGTCTGAATATCGCGGGCGATACGTCGCACCAGTGGCAACGCCCGCATGGCCTGGGCTATTGTGAAGTACTTGCGATCAGCCCGGGGGGTGGATCGCGAATCGACTGCAGCATCAGCACCGTTTATATTTTTCATCCTTCTGTTCCGATTCAAATTTTAACCGGCCGGTTCATCACGCTACAACCATGCTGGTCCGCGGCACGAATACGGACCTGCTCCATTTCTGCCATCGGCATCATCGGTCCGAAAACTTAAAACATTGCGGATCAACCATGGCATTATAGCCGGCCATCGGGTGGTTGGGCTTCGTGCATATATGGGGCAGACTTTCACTTTACCGCAGGATTCGCCATGGTGGTAGCCGGGCGGCTAACCGGAAATTCCCCCGGATGTTGGGCATACCAGGCAAAGACGAAGCCATAAGCATTGGCTTGATTGGCTGGAGCCAGCAGACACACCGTTTGCGAACCCGGCAAATGCTGGCAATGAAATACACAAGTATGACCGCTGATGGTCATTTCGGCGATACCGAAAGCATTGACGCGGCGAAACAAATCCGGGAAAAAAATCGGATGCCACCGGTGATTCACACGCACAACAATCAATTGTGTTTTTGGCGAAAAATCAGGCTGCTGCCACAGTGGCTGAACCGGATAACGCAAATTATGCTGCTGAAAGGCATAGGCTCCGTACGGATTTTTGCGGTAGGCTGGATACAAAGAACGCACCCCGGCAATCATACGTGTGCGTGGGTGTTCGTGGTGCCAAAATCCCCAAGTTACCAGTTGGCAAGGCACTACTTTTAAGATCGCATGCCGTTGCGCTGCAGGGCCGGCAATGGCCCGTCCCTGTATCTGGCTCCACAGGCTTTCCTGCCGGCGCTGGGGCTGGTGGTCGTATAACAGAACATTGGATTGATACACCAGGCCGCTATAACCAAAACGCAGTGTCCGTCCATCCGCTTGTCGCCGATACACGATGGCGGAGTTGCAAAAGCCGTCGTAGGTGACGGCAATGGGCACAGTTCCCAGCCGATCGTTAACGATGTCATGCCAGTTGAGCATGGCAATGGGATAGGCTCGGGCATGGCCATGAATCACAACACCAATGATACGGTTGGGCGCGGCGATAAAGCCGCCGCTGTCGCGCATGGCATTGTTCAGCGACTGCACTTGGCGCACGGAAAGGGTGCGTGGCCTGTTGAGTGCCGACAATCCATTTTTGACGTTACCTCCAGCCAATATCTGCTGGCGTGGAACCAGGCATGGTACAAGGTTGAACCCGTAGGAAGCCACGTGCTTGCCATCACCCGTAGTGGTGTAAAAGCGGCCGTGCCAAAGGGGAACCACCAGATTTTTGATGAACACCGCGATGGTAAAGATTCCCAACAGCGTGATAAGCCACCAACCGTGAGAAAAAAAACGCGAGGCAAGTTTCATGGTGCGTCTCGAACGGATGCGGCCATGGCCGGCGTTATGGCGACGGGCCGGCGGGCCTAGTAGATAACTAACGCGAAGTTAGATGCGGCCGTGCCACCCCATGATCGATTGCCAGCGGCTTTGTCCCGGTTACCTGGGCCTGTGCGCTGGAATTCCAGTGGTTCGGATGAGGGACGCTTTGAGCGACCATCACCACCAAAATTAGGGGCAGGTAAGTAACACTGGCGAGAAAAACCCGTCGTGCCGTCTCGCGGTTGGGATTGCGCATCATTTGTATTGCCAGGTAAACCATCACCAGGCCTGCCAGCGGAGCCACCGGTATATACCATCCGCCGGCGATACCCAACAATGCCACGGCCATTGTTATGGGAATAAGGGCCAGGCTGTATGACAAAATCATGCGGCAGGTCAAAGGGCCGCCATTTTCCACCAGGGGCAGCATTTTGAAACCTGCCCGCCGATACTCTTCACGATACATCCATGCCAGCGAGAGAAAATGTGGTATCTGCCACACGAACAGCAATGTGCCCAGCAGAAGTGCCGGCGCTGTAATCCGGCCTGTGGCCGCGGTAAAGCCCATGATGGGTGGAATGCCGCCGCAGACTGCACCCACGAGGGTATTAAGCGAGGTGCGGCGCTTGAGCGGAGTGTAAACGAATGCATAAATTCCAAGGTTCAGCAGGCCCAGCAGCGACGTGAACGGGTTGACCAGCACCAGCAGTATGGTGGCTCCTGTTATTGCAGCAACGCCGGCAAAGAGCCATGCCGATACCAGCGACATGCGATGTGCTGGCAGGGGGCGGTTTTTGGTGCGGTTCATGCGCGAATCAGGTTCTATTTCCAGAATTTCGTTGATAGCCGCGGCACCTGCTGCCAACATCCATGTGCCCACGACTGTGTACAAGAGCGTCAGCCAGACTATATGGTTTGCTGACCCAAGGATAAATCCGACGCCTGTGGTAATGACTACCATGGCAGTGAGGCGCACTTTGCCCAACTCCATCCAATCCGCCACCAGGTGGAGGGACGTTGTCGTGGGATACTCCAGAATATCAGTATTGGCCATAGTGAAAGCCCAACGCACACTTCAACCTGCTAATGATAGGCAATGGCGGGGCGATTGTAAATCGCCGGTGGTTCAACGTGTGCAGGTGGGTGTGTGGCACGTTATCCGGGAGAATTGGTAGAATAGCAGGCTGGCGGCCTAAGGATGGGCGGCTAAGAATCAGTGCGGTGATAAACCGTGATAAATAAAGGAGA
>JAJZNX010000074.1 GCA_021852275.1 Planctomycetota bacterium
AAACCTGCCGGCGTAAAATCGGTGCACCCCAAGGTAGCCAAGCAGTACACACAGCAACAGCGTAAAGAGCGTACTTTTGGTGGCCGGTCCGGTCGGCGGTGCGGCTTGGCCTTCCCGAAAATGCCCCCCCCGTGTGCACACCCGTATGATAACCCGAATGTGATGTGTAAAAAATGCCCGTGCCCGGCATGCCAACGGTCTTTCTTACCCCGGTGCGTCCCACCGTAATATGCGCTCCGCGTACGCCGCACGAAAGCGAAGCGCCTCCCTTGCTTAAGTTCATCGTCAACCCTGGCGCTATCTTGATTCGCCGAAAGAATCGCACGTACGCCATTTTCACGCCTCCGGTTTCCGCGGTTTACAGGTCGATTGTTTCTTGGACCGCAATTTAACCCGCAAAAACGCCTTGTCAACAGTATAAATTCTCAAACACCATACAGCCAAGGTGCTGTATGGCCACGATTGAAGGGAATCCCGTCGGCTGCCTGGAATGCTTCCCATATCCGGACACCGCCTCCAAAACAGTAACTTTGTTGGCGGGTCCGGTGGCGTTACAATATCCCCGCCGGTTGGCAGTGGTGCCACTCTCGGCAGGCGTACCGGCCGCCGGGGAACATATTTTCCCACAGCCTGTTTTGTCCTCCGGAGTATCAATGCCCCATCCTAAAAGAAAAATCCTGGTCACCTCCGCATTGCCTTACGCCAATGGAGCCATCCACATCGGCCACCTGGTGGAATACATTCAGACCGATATCTGGGTGCGCTATCAACGACTTTGCGGCCATGATGTTGTATATGTCTGCGGCGACGATGCCCATGGCACGCCCATTATGCTAAGGGCTCGCAAAGAGGGGCTTTCACCGGAAGATTTTATTGGTCGCATGAACAGCGAACATCAGAAAGATTTTGCCCGTTTTGATATCGCCTTTGACAGCTACTACAGCACCCATTCTCCGGAAAACCAGACCCTTTGTCTGCGTATATATGAAACCCTTAAGACCCAGGGGCACATCGTAACACGGGATGTGGAACAGTTTTTTGATCCCACAGAACATATTTTTCTGCCTGATCGCTTTATCCGCGGCACCTGCCCCAACTGCAAGGCACCGGATCAATACGGTGATTCCTGCGAGATCTGCGGCAAACATTACCAGCCCACGGATCTGATCAATCCACGCAGTGCCGTCAGCGGTGCCACACCTGTACGCAAAACCAGCCGGCACTTTTTTCTGCGGCTGGAAAATTTTCGACGGCAACTCCAGGACTTACTCCAAAGTCCGTTTGTGGATGAATCGGTAGCCAATAAATTGCGGGAATGGTTTGCCACCGAATTAAAAGACTGGGATATTTCGCGCGATGCCCCGTTTTTTGGCTTTGCCATTCCCAACGAAAAAGATAAATATTTTTACAACTGGCTCGATGCCCCCGTCGGATATCTGGCTTCCCTGGCTCATTACCTCAAGGCACCAGCAGAAGATGCCATTGAATTCTGGCAAAATGAAACTGTCGAAATTCACCATTTTATCGGCAAAGACATCGTTTATTTTCATGCACTGTTCTGGCCGGCTATGCTTCTGGGTGCGAAATTGCGCCCCCCCACCAAATTAGCCGTACATGGGCACCTTACAGTGAACGCGGAAAAAATGTCCAAAAGTCGAGGCACATTCATCAGTGCCGTCCAATACGCCCGCTATCTTGATCCGCAATGGCTGCGATACTATTTTGCCACGCGCCTAAGTTCCGCACCATCGGACCTGGATTTGAGTTTTGATGATTTTACCGCACGCGTCAACAGCGAACTGGTGGGTAAACTGGCCAATCTCATCAGCCGGGCCGCGCCCATGCTCAACCGTCTGCTTAACGGAGAAACCGGCGTACCTGTAGAAGATGCCCTGCCGCTGCTAGAGCAAATCCGCCAGGCCAAGCCTGAAATTGCCCAGGCTTTTGAAGACCGCAATTTCGCCGCAGCCACACGCCATATCTGCTCTCTGGCTGATAAAGCCAATAAATTCGTCGAAGACAATGCCCCGTGGACGCTGGTAAAAACCGATACCCAGGCCGCCCGCGGCGTCTTGACCGCCGCATTGGAAGCCGGGCGCATTTTAACCATTTACCTCAAAGCCATTGTTCCGCAATTTGCCCGCAGCGTGGAACAATGTCTCAACATTGAGCCGCTGGAATGGCGGCACATTGAAGACTCCATGCCGGCCCACAAGATTAACGCCTTTGCACATCTGGTGAGCCGCGTGGATGATAAAGCTGTGCAATCACTGATCCAGGAGAATATGATGCCCGACCCTTCCAGCACCACCCCGTCATCCTCGATACCACCGGCGACAGCAGCCGCGGCAGGCTCGTCCCCAGCCCCTTCATCGGCGACTTCCGGCACGTTTGAGCCACTGGCCCCCATTTGTACCATCGAACAATTTGCTGCAGTGGATCTTCGCGTGGCCCGTGTAATTTCAGCCGAAGATCTGCCGGGCAGCGACAAGCTTCTGAAACTGCAGCTCGATGCCGGCGAGCTTGGACACCGCGTAGTTCTGGCCGGCATCAAAAAAGCCGTTGCACCGGAGCAGCTTCCCGGCCGGTTGGTGATATTTTGCGCCAATCTTGCACCGCGCAAAATGAAACTTGGTACCAGCGAAGGCATGGTGCTGGCCAGCGGGCCGGGCGGCGCGGAAGTGTTTTTGCTTTCCGTGGATTCCAGAGCCACGCCCGGCCAGCGGGTGCATTAAACCGCCAAAACCGCGGTTCTGTTTGTGGCGTCTGCCCAGGAGTGTTTTGCCGTGCCGGTTAAATGCCTTGTCATGGGTCTGCAAAGCGTCGAAAAAAGCTGGCTTAAAGCCCTGGCTCAAGCCCAGCGCGATGGCATCATTGAAATTGTCGGGGCCCATCACGTGGATGTGGAACACGCCCGTGAACTCGGGCTGGCCCTGGATGTGCCATTTTTCGATGATGAACGCCGTATGTTGCTGGGAATTTCCCCGCAGATGCTGGTGCTGGATCGCCCCGCCAATACCCGCCTGGATTTTCTGGAAGCCAGCCTCCAACAGGGCATCGGAATTTTAAGCCTGGGTCCGCCCGTGGCCAATCTTGAAGAGGCCCGGAGACTCTCCAAACTCATCGAACCCACCACTCATCTGCTGCACGTAGTGCCCTGCTTTTGTGATTCCTGGACGTTTGGCCAATGCATCCAATCGGAAGACTATTTTCGCTCGGTTTCCTTTCTGGAAGCCCACTGGTACGCCCCCAACCACGCCGCTGCTCGCGCCGGGCGTGTACCCGAGGATGCCTTCATAGTCCGATCTCTTTCCGTGCTGGCCTGGGATGTCCTGCGAACCATCCTCGAAACGGCGGGTATGCCGGAGTCTATTTACGCCGCCATGGACGGCAGCACCGGTGCCAAAGATCACTTTCTCGACGCCAGCGGTGCCGCGGCCGTTACCATGCGATTCGCCGATGGAGGTGCCGCCAGCCTGGCCATTGCCGACCGCACCAGGACCGCCGCACGTGATATTTTACTTTACAGCCGCGCCGGCAGTGTGCGAATGCAGGATGACCAGTACCAATTTGCCGATATCCACGCTGCCCCGGTGGATGCCGATACCATTCCCCGGCCATCCGCAGAGCAACTGGCCCGCCAGGCCATTGAAGATTTTGTCCGCCATTTTACCGCTGTTCCCTCATCCCACCGCGGGCGACGCCACCGCCTGCTGGAAACCGCCGCCATGATGATGGCTATGTTTGTTTCCAACCGCACCGGCCAGCCCGAATCTCCCCGAGCCATGATCAATATCCATCGCTGAGTTATCTACCCCCCCCGGACCGCGCATCAGCTTACCCTGCCCTGCTGCGCCTCCCCTTACAGCGTACCCGAAAGCGATGGCACACCTTGTGGTGCGGGCTTCCATTCTGTCCGGTCGCCCCTTCGTGAACGGTTACCGGATCGTTATGTCGCGGTTGCGGGATGAATCACCGGCCGGGCTTCCCCCGCCTGCACCATGCGGGCCATCAGCCGACGCTGCAAATCTTGCCGCACGCCGACATGAGTCTTTGCCCCGACAAGGTTGTTAAGTTCCGCCGGGTCCGCCTCCAGATCGTATAAATACTGTTCTACGTATTGGTCGGAGCAGGTGTCCTTCCAGCCTTGTTTATCCGGTGCCGTTACGCCGTATTTCCAGCGATGCGTGCGGATGGCCCGCCCCACCTGGCTTTCACTGATCTGCACAAATACCTCCTGCGGCCACGCGGGCGATCGGCCGCCCAACAGCGGCAAAATCGACCGCCCCTGCATCGCGGGCGGAATCGCAATGCCGGCGGCATCCAGCAATGTCGGCGGAAGATCAATCAGGCTTACCAGTTGCCGCAGTTGACCACCACCTGTAAAAGGGCCACCATAAAATGCCGTCGGCACCCGGATTGCGCTTTCATGACACGTGCGTTTATATTCATCGTTTCTAGTTTTGAAATGGTTACCATGATCAGACGTGAAAAGGATAATGGTATTGTCCGTCAGAGCCAGGCTCTTGAGGGCATCACGAAGACGCCCAAAAGCTTCGTCGAGTCTTTTCACCATGCCCCAATATCCGCCTAAATGACGGGCCGCCGTGCCGCCGAGTTCCTCCAAATCCGCGGGCATCCAGCGTCCCTGGTATCGCTCGCTGTAACCGTCGGGTGCCGGGTAGTTATCGAACTCGTTCTGGTGGTGCGGTTCCAGAAACGACAAAAATAAAAAGAATGGGTCCTTCTGATTCGTCTCTACAAAGCGGATGGCGGCATCGGTCAGGCCATCCACGCGGTACCCCGGCAAACGCACCCGTTTCCCCTTGCTGTCAAACACTTCGCAGCGGTACGAATCGGATGAAAATTCCATCAGATTCGCCGCCAGCCAATGCTGATAGCCGCCCCGTTGCCCCACCGGCACAGGATCGCGATCGGCCAGATGCCACTTGCCTATGTATCCCGTAGAATAACCGGCCTGGCGAAAATAATGCCCCAGCATCTGTTGCCCCGGTTGGGGAATCATCCCATTGCGACAGCAACCTGTGACCGTAGCATACAACCCCGTTTGCAGGCAACTGCGTGCCGGACCGCACACCGGCTGACAGGTAAAAGCGTTGAAAGCATGGGTGCCGCCGGCCGCCATCGCGTCAAAATTCGGCGTCAACCCCAGTGGATTGCCATGTACCCCCGTGCTATCCCACCGTTGCTGATCGGTAAAAAATACAATCACATTCGGACGCTCTACTTTTTTCTTCATACAATGTTTCCTCATAAACGCCCACGCACCATGCTGCCGACACCTGAAACAGACAACAGCTTATGTTGCTGCCGCCTAGGCCATGGATTCACACTCCGCCTGTTTGCCTGGCAGGTATGCTACGCTGCACACCGCTCCGCCGCAACAACCGCCAACCTCCATCGGCCCCCCACTGGTAAAACGCCAGCGTTGCCACCGGCATCCATTCCAACAGAAACACCCATTCCGACATGCGCCATTGTCCCGTTGCATGGTAAATCATCCACACCTGATAACTTAGCAGCACCGTCCACGAAAATACCCACGTACCCGAGTTCCATGCCAGCGGCAGCAATGCCAACGGCCAAAGCACGTACCATGGATAAACCTGCGGCATCAACATCAAATACAGCATGAACGTATGCCCCATCACCTGGGGGGCTGCCCAGTGCCCACGCCAGGCTGCGGTCAAAATGGCCGCCAGACCGCTCCACCACAACACCGCCAAAATCGGCCGTATTGGCCCCGTGTTGCCTTCAAAGGCCAGCCAACGCAACAGATGAAACAGCAAGCCGTTAAATTCCCAGTTTTGGGCATATATCTGCATCGTGCGATAAAGGTCCGGCAGCCCGGTGATAAATGGCAGCAAACATACCAGCGTTACCAGAACATAAATCATCGCCGGACGCACCAAGCTTTGCAGCCTGGCTCGCCAATTTGCCGGCGGATTTTCCTGCAAAAACCACAGCACGAATATCGGCACGGCAATAATTGCGTAAACCTTCACCATCAGTGAAAGTGCTAAACATGCCGCCGCCAAGCCCCAGCGTTTTTTGTATCCCGCCCAAAAGGCACCCATAAAAAACAGCACTCCGGGAGATTCCAGATGCCCATTGCCGGCAATTTCAATAAGCACCAGCGGATTCCACGCATATAAAACCGCCCACCAAAGGCTGCGCTTCATCTGGCGAAGTATCAGCAGCAGCAAAATCACCACGCCCACATCCGCCAATACGTGCATTCCCCGATACGGCCAGAATCGCGGGTTGCCTCCCATCCGGTAAAATAATGCGTACCACTGCCGGGTGTTGCGTGGCGGCGGCATGGCGCGGGTATCAAACCGCCCCGCCGCAATAAAATGATTCTCTGCCCATGCCGCTGCCTCAAAGAGCATTTCCGATACCGGTCCGTAAATCGTCGGTACCTCGGCATTGTTACTCATCCGATCCATTAAATCGTAAGGATAGGGTGCAACCTTGGCATAAGTTAGATTCCAGTTGGCGGGATGGGGTACGGACATGTCGGTCGGCAGATAACGATATGGATTCATACCATGCAGCACCACGTGTCCATCACGCCGATATCGGAAGAAATCATCCGATAGCGTCGGCACCCACCAAATCATCATGGCTATACGCAGCCCCAACGCTACCAATAAAATAATGGCCACCGATAACCACGGCGGCAGCTTGATGGCCCCCGTCGGCGCTGTATGTAGCAGCCAGGCCATGGCCGACAACAACAGCATCACCACCGCACTGCCAAGCCATAACTGCGGCAAAATAGTTTTTTGGTCTACCCGCATTCCAATGCGTATCAGCAGCGCAAGAGCGCAAAGTGTTGCGGCCACAATGCCCACCCAGGCCAGGAACCTCATGTGTCGGCCCGCGAATTTTGCTGGTTGAACTGGCTGTTTTGAATCCACCATCAGTACCCCGAGGCCCGATGGCAATGCCCCGGCCCAAAGCCATGATAAAGCCCACCGGGGTTTGCGAAAATGGTGCGTCCGTCTAATACGCGGCTACGACTGTGAGGACGCGGCTTTAGGTGTCAGGATCATGATCATGCGGTTGCCTTCCAGCCGCGGCTCGCGCTCGGTTTTACACATATTGCCCAGATCGGTTCTAAACCGATCCAGAATCTGCCGGCCCAGGTCCACGTGGGCCATCTCCCGGCCGCGAAACATCATATTAAATTGCACCTTGTGCCCGTCTTCCAGAAACTTGCGGGCTTTGTTCATGGTGGTGTTCTGATCGTGAACGTCAATTTTCACACTGCGTATGCGCAATTCCTTGAGTTGAGTCACATGCGAACCGGCATGCGATTTCTGTTCCTTTTTGCGCTGCTTATACTTCCACTTGCCATAATCCATCACCCGGCATACCGGCGGTTTCTCCATGGGAGAAACTTCCACCAGATCCATACCAGCTTCGCGGGCCGTGCGCATAGCCTCCACAATAGGTACGATGCCGATTTGCGTGTTATGCTGATCGATTAAACGGACCGGTGAAATACGAATCTGCTCGTTGCAACGCAACCCATGCTGACTAATGGCATATGCTCCGAAAAAACCTTGTACCCCGCCAACCACTTATGACCACAGCCGACGATGGCGAGCCGTACAGTATTTATTGATAACCCAAAGCTGGCTTGCCGTCAAATTAAATGTTTGCCGCCGTGCCGCCAAAAAACCAGCCGAAAAATGCGAAGTTATTTGTTCGCGGCCTCTTAATG
>JAJZNX010000137.1 GCA_021852275.1 Planctomycetota bacterium
TTTTGGCCGCCAGCGAGGCGTGAGTGAGGCGCATACCCCGGCAGTGGGTCTGAAACGAGCGAACAACGAAGCTGGAGGCCAAAAGGACCAGCCGGAAAGTGCGAAGTTATTTTTGCCCGGTTCCTTAGCAAGGCTAATGGCGTTGACCTGGGGGAACACGACAATTCGACACGATAAGATCAGGGTACGAAGCGCGGGGGCTGACGGCGAGAGCATTTCGCGGTTCGCGCTGGAACAAGTATTTACTCTGGCAAAAGCGAAAATTCTGAGTGTGGAAAACAGTTGGGATCACCGGCAGGGCGCGCCGGTTTTTACCGTCCGCGGAAAATACCAGGCCCGTGCCTGGACACAATGGACCCAGGGCTTTGAGTTCGGCATGGCGCTGCTGGCGTTTGACGCCACGGGTGATCAAGCTCTGCTGGCCAAAGCACTGGCCGACATCCGCCGTTTTATGCCCGCCCATGTTTCGCACCAGGGGGTGCATGATCATGGGTTTAACAACATCAGCACGTATGGCCACTGGCGGCGACTGATGCGGGAAGGTAAGGTCCCGCACAATGCCGCGGAACTGGATATGCTGGAGTTGGCCCTGAAGACCAGCGGTGCGGTCCAGGCCATGCGCTGGACCGCCATTCCAGCGGATCCCGTCGGGGCGCCGTTGCAGCGCGATTCGGGCTATATTTATTCCTTCAACGGACCACATTCGCTCTTCAGCGATACCATTCGATCTATGCGGTCTTTGGTACTCGCGTGGCAACTGGGCCACAGCCTGCAGAGTGAAAATGACGTGGCCGTTAATCTGCTGGCGCGGGCACTGCAGCACGGCCTGACCACGGCCAGGTTCAACGTGTATTATGGCCGGGGTCGCGATGCCTACGATACCGAGCCGGGCCGGGTGGTCCATGAATCCATCTTCAATATCACTGATGGCCATTACCGCTGTCCCAGCTCGCAGCAGGGCTATTCACCATTTACCACCTGGACGCGGGGACTGGCGTGGTTATTGCTGGGGTTTGCCGAAGAATTGGAATTTCTGGCAGAGCTGGATAATAGTACGTGGCGGTTGATTGCACCGCTGGTGTTGCCGGAACGACCGGTGGCCACCGTGCGCGAGCAGGTAACCACTGCATTTCTCGCGGCCGCCCAGGCCACGGCGGATTGGTATATAAAGCACAGTTTTGCCGACGGCATGGTCTATTGGGATTCCGGCGCGCCGAATCTGCCACGGCCGGTGGTTTACGCCGGGGCCACGGTGGACCCCTGGACTGCGCCGGAACCGATTGATTCCAGTGCCGCCGCCATTGCCGGCCAGGGATTTTTGCGGCTGGCATATTATCTTAAAAAATCGCTGCCGGCGGCAGCCCGACGGTATCTGGCCATGGCCCACCGCATTGCCCGAACGCTTTTTTCCGAGCCGTATTTAAGTACCGCCCAAAATCATCAGGGATTGATATTGCACAGCGTATACCATCGGCCTAACGGGTGGGATTACATCCCCCCCGGACGCAGTATTCCCTGCGGCGAAAGCAGTCTATGGGGCGACTACCACGCCCTGGAGCTGGCGTTATTGCTTTATCGCCGCCATACCGGCGGGAAGTACGTAACGTTTTTTGATTGAGAAAAACCCCAATCTGTTATGCATCGGCTACAGCGTGTGGCGGGTTTTTTGGAGAACAAGAACAGAGTGCCAAGTTATTGCGGACCAAAGCGGCTGGTCGCGTAAGTATGCACGTCATCGGGTGCAATCTGGTCTGGTGGAACCAGCCGGTAGTGCTTTTCCGCAGAAATAACAATGCCGCTGTTTTTTGGGGAGCTGGTCTCGAACGCAAAGATCGCGATAATACGGTCTTCCATGGCACAAGCGGCAATGGGGATGCAAATAAGGCCCGGAAACTTCGCCGCGCACATGGCTATATCCTGTTCGATCTGCACCACGTTAATTCTGTCATTTCCCCGTTTGGCCTGTACGGGAAATACAAAATGCGCTCCGCGTTTGTCCAGCCCCACATAAAGCTCGTCAGTTTCCACCTGCCCCATGCCCTTGACGGTAGTACGCAGGTGACTCTGGAGGGCGTAGCACGTAACGCCAGTGAAAATATCAATCAGGCGATTGTATCGAATACGCGCCAACAGGGCCTGTTCGTCACCAAGCCGGTACATCTCGATAATTCCTGGTGTGGCGTCCGGAACGTCTGTGCGGGCAAGGTTCGGGTTCGGTAGAATGTCCGCCAGTGGTGTGGCCACAAACGCGTACTTGGACCGTCCGGCGGGCCGGATGACCTAGGATGTGCCAGTTGGGGCTACTCGGGTGATTGCGTCCGGAAAATCCTGGCGGTAACGAAAACTGTAGATCAGGTCGCCAAGGTTCTTGGGCAGAGCAATGTTCAAAGAATCCGCAGACATTTCAATGTCTTTACGGTCAAAATCCACTCTCTCTGAGCCTGCGCGAAAACGGGCAAAGAAAATATTCTCAATAATGCGCGAATAGGCATTGCCGCGGCTGCTTTCGGTTCGCTTGGCCTTTCTGTTCCCGTTCATGTCGGTTTGCCCCCCGGCCAGCGCAGCACCAGAACTTCCTCGCGCAGTTGTTGCCGCGTTGCCGTAGCCCGCCGTGTGCGGAACAGATCCAACGCGACAATCTCATAGCCGAGGCTTTCTGCGATCTGGGCGAGAATTGTGCCAGTTTGGATCATAATCTGAAAGAAGGAGGCCTGATCGCCAACGACATACGCCAGCATGGCCCCCGGCTTAAGTAACGGTCGGAGGCTCGCCAGGTGACGAGCCATGCCGCCGAAGTAAAGTTCTACTACCTTGGCATACATGCGTTCAAAGCCGCTGGTTTTGCCCAATTCCAGCCGGCGCGCCTCGATATTTTCAGAGAGTGTCTGTACACTGGCGTTGGATGTAACCCACTGCCCGTCGACATCACCTTTGTAGACGTTGCGCGTATTGGAACGCATCAGAGTTCGCTTAAAACCCTGTAATTGTGCCTTGTCGTTTATAAAACCAAGAAGAACCGATTCCAACCGTGTGGTGCGGGTGTAATCCTTTTCGTTTGGATACGGTGGTGAGGTTATGACCGCGGCTATTTTCCGGGGGCCCAGCCATTCGGCAAGCCCAGGAAGGCTGCGGGCGTCGGCATGTAATACGTGCGTGGCAACGTCCCGGTGTGGACGCAAAATCGTCATGTCCGCAGCCATCGTTTCGACCCGCTGAACCCATTCCGCCGCCACTGCTGCATCAGGTCTGGGCGGGCCGACACCCACTTCCGGCCCAAAATGGAGATTGCCAATGGACTCTACCAGGGCAGATGCCAAGGCCAGACGGAAAAAACTGCGGTTGGACATCCCGGAACTGCGGTCAATTTCGTTGAGCAGAACCAGAACTTTGTGCAGCGGAACCGGGCTGATCGAATCACGTAAGAGCAAGGCCATCTTTTCCGGCGGCAGGGAAAGCAACTTTGTTCGAACCGGCTTTATGTGTTTTCCAAAGAGGGGCAAATCGTGGTCATCCGACACGCCATCCAATTCCAGCGTTCGTCGCACCTTCTGCGCAATCTTATGTGCTTCGGCCAACAGATTCTCAGCAGATATATCCCAAGTGGTTTTCACCATACTGGCAAAATAGGCCATCGGATTCGCTTCCACCCCAATAGACGCGATACACCGCTTCTTACATTCCACCAAAGTTGTGCCGGTGCCGCAAAATGGGTCAAGAACCAACTCGTCTACGGCGACGCCGAATTTGTGCAGGTAATCCGCAACCAGATGGGGTGGAAACGAAAGCACAAACCTGTACCAGTCGTGAGCCGCGCGATCCTGAAGTTGCAGCCGATTTATGTTTTGTTGCGGGACACCCGAGCGTACAAAACGCGGATCTTTCGTCTCGTGGGCAACAAGTGTCATTCAACCGGCTCCTTTGACGTAATAATACCAATTACGACCTTTTGCACAAATACGACGAGGTGGGTGTAATCGCTGTGGTCATGAGGGGCAACGGTGTTTTTTTTTGCGGCGGTAAAGGAAAAATCTTCCCAATCATGGGCCTTTCTCCGCAAGTTTGGCCGCGGGTGCACCGATAACAATTAATGGCGATACCTGCCCGCCATAACGTACCGCAGTGCAGGTGTATATTTCACAGCGCAGCCGCACCGGCGGAAGCGCTGCGCAGGAGGCGTTTATGCCGATTGTGACCCAAGCCGCACCACGAACCTTCACGGGTCAGAAAATTTCGGTGCAGGGCATTGTCAGTGCGGAAAATGGTGCCGCGAATTCCTGTCTGTTTGTTGTTACGTATCAGCCCAAGGGTTACGTAGGACCGCATTACCATGATGAGGAACAGCTCCTGCATTGTCTGGAGGGCGAAGGATTGGTTTATTTTGAAAACAATCCTCAACCGCTGGAAGAGGGACAGGTAGCGGTTATTCCGGCGGGTGTGCGGCACGCCATATTCAATACCGGGCAAAACCAGTTCCGGGTGGCGGTGTTCAGTCCGGTAGCTGTTCCCACTACCCATTGGTTGACCAACAAAAAACGCGGGGCGTTGCCCATGCCGTTCATTCACGATGTTTTTGAACCACCGACAGACGCAGCGAAGAATGACAACCAAATACACCCTGCAGTCGGTGGACATTCAGTGGCGGTCAAGAAATAACCTGTATCATCTGGCGGGTTCTTTTGGCGGCGGGTTTTCGCCAGCGGTCAGCGATCCGCATTCAGCTTTCAGCGAGCAACGGGCAAGATGGCCGCGGCCCGGACAGCACCGCTATTTCTGGAACTGCTGCAACTGCACCAGTTTGGCTTGCCCGGCATCGGGGATGTTATCGCTGTGGCAGTCGGCCTTTCGGCCTTTATGGGCCAGGCGATGGATTTGCTCTGGGGTTAATACGCCCCGCTGCTGCAGCAGTTCGGCACCTTCCGAATCCACGCCCATCGAGGCCATGGAGGTTTTGGCGGGTTGAAATTGCGGGTCTTTGCCGCTGGCGAATTCCTGAATTTCCTTGCTGATACGCATGGAACACCAGTCGTGGCCGCACATGGCACAGAATTCAGTATCCACCTCCAGGTCTTCATCATGCAAAGCCCGGGCGGTTTGTCCGTCAAAGGCCAGTTCAAACATTTTCGGCCAGTTCAGAGCGGCCCTGGCCCTGGACATATCATCATCCCATTGACGGGCCTGGCTGATGCCGCGGGCGATATCCCCGGCATGGGCGGAGATTTTATAGGCGATACAGCCGGCCTTGACATCCTGTGCCTTGGGCAGGCCCACGTGTTCCTTGGGTGTTACGTAGCAGAGCATGGCGGCACCGGCGCGGGCCGCTTCGGTGGCTCCGATGGCGCTGGTGATGTGGTCATAACCCGGAAACACATCGGTGGTGAGGGGACCGAGCACGTAGAACGGGGCATCATCACAGACCCGCTGTTCCAACTGCATGTTGACGGCAATCTGGTCCATGGGTACATGGCCGGGGCCTTCCACCATCACCTGCACGCCCGCTTCCCTGGCCCGCTGCACCAGATCTCCGAGGGTGCGCAGTTCGGCGAGCTGGGCGGCATCGGTAGCATCGGCGCAGCAGCCGGGCCGCAGGCCGTCACCGAGCGAATACGTAACATCGTACTGGCGCATGATGGCGGAAATTTCATCGAACAGTTCGTACATCGGATTTTGCCGGTTATGCACGATCATCCATTTGGCCAGCAGGCTCCCCCCGCGGCTGACAATGCCGGTGAGGCGGTTTTTGAGCAGCGGCAGATGCTCCTTGAGCACGCCGGCGTGGATGGTGAAATAATCCACGCCCTGACGGGCCTGGCGTTCCACTTCGGCCAGGATCATGTCATAGGTAAGGTCCTCGATTTTTCGGCCGATGATCATGGAATAAATGGGCACTGTGCCTATGGGAATGGTGCTGTGGTCAATGATGGCCTGCCGGCAGTTGACCAGGTTGCCGCCGGTGGAAAGGTCCATGAGGGTATCAGCCCCGAATTTCTGGGCCCAGTTGAGCTTTTCGATCTCTTCCTGGGTGCTGGAGCTGACCGGGGAAGCCCCGATATTGGCGTTGATCTTGGTGGAGATCATGCGGCCGATGCCGGTAGGGTCCAGACGCTTTGGAGCAATGCGCCCACGGAAGGCATCGGGATTGTTGATGGTCTGCCAGCGTTGCTCCACAGTCTGATTGACCCAGAGTCTGGCGGCGTCACCGCGGGCACCGGGATGACCGGCATCGGCGGGCAGCGGAAAGTCGATTTCGAGTGGGGAAGCGGGGGAATTTTCTCCGGCGGCACCGGCGAGATGGCGGATATTGGCGGGTATCACCAGGCGCCCGCGGGCGATTTCGGCCCGGATAAATTCGGGGCTTTGGGCTTCCCGTTGGGCCACGCGGCGCATCTGTGGGGTAACAGTTCCGGCGCGGGCGAATTCCAACTGTGTTACCAGCGACTTGCCATTACCGGCGAAGGTTGGGGCATTTTGAATCATGGCCAGGCTCCTTGGGTAAAAATTCCGGATGCGTTCCGGAAAAATATCCGCCACGCACCTTGATAAACCAGGTTAAAATCGCTGGCAAACGAGAAAGGCCGATGGCGGCCCAAGCTCGCGTTCCCTACCTGAAATACAATTTCGAGGCAGGTTCCAAGGGTGTATTCTCAGTCCCGGGTTTTAGCCAGCGGGACACCCCCAGCGAACATACAACTTATTATAGCCGATGGCAGATTTTCGGCGAGGGGGCGAAAGTGGCAGCGGGCGGCTGTCGGGCAAGATGCCCGATCCCCAAGGCAGGCAGCGAGATGGGGACCTTTTTTTTTAACACGAGGGCACGAAGGGAAAAAGCGATCAGGGGATGGTTTTTCACCGCAAAGACGCGGAAGTCGCGGGCTGCGACCGGCGGTCAGTCCCGATGCTTGGCTCCTGCCGCATCGAGGATTTCGGCATCCATGCCTTGACGGGGAGCGAAGCGATCAGCGATCAGGAAAAACGACGGGATTCAACACGAAGGCGCGAAGACACGAAGAATTACCGGAAGAAGGCGTGATGGGAGATACGTATTCGCGCAGAGACGTCCCGGTGGCCAAAGTGTTGTTCAATGATACCGGGATAAACTCCGGACGCAGAGGTACGCAGGGCGGGGGCGACGGTGAGGGGCAAGATGGCCAAGATGGCCAAACATTTTTAATTTTCCGGGTTAAGGGTCGGTTTTGTGCTGGTTGCAGGCGCAGCATGGGCATGGGTCGAATTCCTTATTTTGGTGTGGTGCATGGCCTGTGGCGATGCGGTTAGGCCAGAGCCAGGTGGTGGGCGGCGATGGGCTTGGGCGGGCCATCGACCATGTCGATCCATTGGGCGAGTTGGGCGTCGTTCATTTGTTGCGTCGTGGTGGCGACGGGGTCGTCGGTGAGGGCCGTGGGTTGCGGGTTGTCGGTTGCGGGTGCTGGGCTTTCGGCAGGGGAATGGGCGGCGAGGTTATGGTCGGAAGTTTCCACATGCAGTGCTAGGCGGGGCATGGTTGGGGGTAACGCGGCGCGGCTGCGCCGCGGGTTGCCGGTTGTGGGTTGTCGGTTGCAGGATCGGGGCGAATGATTAACCACGAAAGACTCTAAAAACACCAAAGACGGATGACGCTG
>JAJZNX010000018.1 GCA_021852275.1 Planctomycetota bacterium
AATTGTTGAATGGCAAAGTTGGTGCCGATGGCAAATTCGCCAAGTATTTTCGCCCCGGCATCCTGTTCCAGCATGGCCAACAGAAATTCTTCCCCTTTGGAGGCCCGGGCCGATACCACTTTTCCGTCCTTAAAGGTTAATTCGATATCATGACATTCGCGGCCATGATGCACCGCGGGAAAACTATAGCGAATGGTGCCATTGACGGCATCTTCAATGGGGCCGGTGAAGACTTCGCCATCGGGGAAGTTTTCGTGTCCACAGCAGTTGATCCATTTTCGACCCTGGACGGCGAGTCTTAAATCGGTGCCCTTGCCCACGACGTGAATTTCGCGGGCTTTATCCAGCACATCCACCAGTCGTTGCTGCCGCTCGCTGATTTGTTTCCAGGCGGCTACCGGATCGGGCAGGTGCAGCAGACCGCCCTGAAAAACAAAGTCCTCGTATTCCCGCAAAGACATTTCGGCATCCTGGGCGCTGGCCTGGGTTGGAAACTGGGTGCCCACCCAGCGCAGTTTCCCTTCGGCGGCGCGTTCAAGGAATCGGCGGCTGATGGGTTTGCGGGCCTGGGCGGCGGCGGCCTGCTTCCGCGGGTCCACATTGCTCATGCTTTTGGTGTTTTCGTCCGCCCATATTCCGATCGAAACATCAATGGTATCCACCACAAATTTGCTGATCGGCGATACGTATTGCAGTTGAGCCTCGCCGGCCACCCGGTAGAACGCTTCTTCCATGGCATCGGAAAGCACGCTCACAAAGGGATTTCCGCCGGCCTTGAGCACCTGTTCGTAAATGGCCTCCAGCAGCGGCAAGCCCACGGATTCGCCAGTGAGGCGGCATAAGTCGCCGGGCTTGACACCTGCTGAATAACCCACTAAAACCGAGGCCAGTTTATCCAATCGTTGGTCACGCATAATTTCTCCTGAATGTGTTGTTGACCGGTTAAAAACTCATCGCCGTGAAGCTGATCAAGGCCACGGCGTACCTGGATGGTGTGTTGGAGGCAGGGGGGCAGCGCCAAGCACGGCCACGGCGTGGCGCAGCATATTTTTAGCTACAGCCGTTCTACCGAGATTTTCATTGTAGCCGGCATCATTGAGATAGTCGGCTGCGATCTGGAAATTTTCCATGGCTGGTCGCAGCAAGGCATTGTCTTGTGGAAATGTGGCGGCCTTGAGAAACAAGGTGCCAAACGAGGCCACATGGACCGGCAACGCGGGATTAAGCCCTTTACAGGCCACCGCCAGGGCGTGTATCGCCGGCGCGGCTTGCGAAAAAGTAAGCCAGTTGTCTCCGTTAGCACTGCCGCTGGTGGCGACGATATATTTTATTTCCAGAGCTTCCTGAAGTTCGCGATTAAGCATTCGCCGGGCCGGGCCGACGATATACCATGCTCCCCATCCATTGAGGCGATGCAGCGGCCTGGCTTTAGTTTCCAGTAAAGCCAGATCGCGGGTGCAACGAAATACATCTAACTGGTACTTCAATGTGGCCACATACTCGCCGGGACTGATATGTCGCTGTGCCAGGGAATTGATGAGCTGTCGCTGGGTGGCAAGAAAGAGCTTGATGAACTGGTCGTATTTGCCGCCGCTGAGACGGCGGATAATGTTGTCGGGTGCGTGATGCGGCATGGCCAGCCGAATGTGGGCCAGAATAGCCAGGGAGGATTGCATCCGCTGGAAATCACGGGCGCCATGGGTCATGGCATCCGGCTGGGCACCGATGTCGCGGGTCCACCGCACCATATTGCGCTGCACCCCATTGAGCGGAATGGGATGGTACATCAGGGCCTGGGTTTGTACGGCCGGCATGGCCAGCAGCAGATGCAGATTTCTCGTGATGACCGCCAGTCGGCCAGTGGCATCATTGACCGCAGTGTTGCTGTAGCCATCCATCAGCATGACGGTGGTTCTTTTGACAATTTTGGCCGCGGCCTGCTGGCAGCGTTGCCATGCCGCGGCTTGCGGCGCGGCGGGCTTGTTGGACACAGCGCTGGCAAAATCGCTGTATCTTTGAATCATTTGTTCCATCGCCTGCAGATGGACTGTGCCGACCGGTGCCGTGCGCTGGTGTGCCAGTTGGCGAATGGCAGAGTGCATCCGCATGCCAAGGACGAGCTTGGTGCGCGGAGGCAAAGATACGTCCTCCAAGGCATTTAAGGCTCCGGCAATAAAGGCCAGGCGGGTAAGCCGCCGGATGGCCGCGGTTCGCGTGCGTGGATCCTTAAACAGCAGCAATCCTACGAGCAATTCATGGTTTAGGCGAACTTGGGTGGCGGTACCCAGGGCGGTGCTGGCCTGTAAATTTTCGGCCAGGGCCAGCGTACCCAGCATCAGGCGATAGTAGCCTTCATCGGCGGCAATGAGGTGGGGGGGGGAACCAGTCTGCATCTGGTTTACAATTTGCCGCAGCACACGGCGCACCTGGGGCATCAGATTGGCCCGCTGTATCTGCAAAAGAGTCTGGGCAATGGGTATGCGCCGGGCCGGCGGAAGAGGGGACGGCATCGGACTAATTGCAGGAATCGGAGGCCATACCTGGCCCGGCGTTGGGGCTGCGGCATCCATGGATACCAGGGGCAGCAGGGGGGATAAGACCTTGTGCACGTAGCGATGCAGCGCCGCCTGAGATTTGACCGTGGTACTAAAAGCCTTGCCCAGGTTTTCAAACCGCTGCAGGGCCGCATAGCCGGCAATCATGGCAGGAGCGGGTGGTGGGCCGCCGGCGGCATTGGCCGCAAATATCCGCTTCACGATGGTTCCGTAGGCAGGTGCGGCGGCAGCAAGTTCGTCGGCGCGCAATGTGAGGCTGGCTTTCAGCACGGCATTGCGGGTATGCCGGGCGGCCTTGTATAAATGCCGTATGACAATCAGATAACTGATCCGTACCCCGGTGGAAGTAAATTGGTGGTTGGCTTGCGGCGGCACTGTTTCCAGCAAGTTGGCCAATTCATTGTCCAGCCGGTCGATGGCTCGGCGCAGACGGTGGGCGGGCTGGTTAATCAGCGGTTGGGGAATATCCGCCCCAGCCCCGCCGGCCCGAATGCCCGCCAGCATGGTCATTACCACTATTGCAGCCACACCACACCGTCGCGGAATCACCGCCATGCCCGGCCGATATGGCCGGTCGGCAGCGGCTCCTTCAGGTGGGTAGCTGCGGTTGGTCGAGTTGTTCATAAAGCCCCTCAATTTTGCTTACCATGACATTCGCATCAAACAACTGCTGGCACATCTGCCGCCCCTGCTGTCCCATGGTGGTTCGCTGGTTGGCGCTGGCCGAAAGTTGTAAAACGGCCGCCTGCAATGCCATACGATTTCCGGGTGGAACCAGGATGCCGGTGCGCTGCGACACACAAACTTCCCTGGCCCCATCGCAGTCGTAGGCGATTACCGGCACGCTTTCCAGCAGGGCCTGAGGAACCGCCCGCGGCAGCCCCTCCCGAAAGCTTGGATGTACCAGTATATCCATTGCCGGAATTAATTCAGCCACGTCGGCCGGCAGCACCAGCCCGGTGAGGGTGAAGCGGTCCTGCCAGCCATGGGCGGCAATCATCTGGTCAAATCTGGGCCGGAACAAGCCATCACCGATCCACAAAAAGTGGAGTTGTGGACAGGCGGCGAGTAAATCGGCGGTTATGGCCAGTAAGTCGTCATGGCCTTTGAGCGGCTGGAGCCGGGCAATGGTGCCCAGCACCAGGCGATCTAAGGGGATGCCCAATTTCTTCCGGGCGGCGGCCCTGGTGTTGGCGGGGCTTAAAAATGGCGCGGTATTCATGCCGCTGTGAATGGTGTGAAATTGTTCAGGACGGCCAATGCGGTTTTGCAAAGCCGTGATGGTCATGGCATCTGCTACAGAAATAATGGCGTGGCAGCGCCGTGCCGCGGCACGTTCCAGCATAATCCAGGCGGTGTTGACGATGCGGGACTGGTAGGGATGAAACGGCAATCCGTGGATGGTGTGGACAACGACCGGTACGTGTTCATGCCAGGCTGCATAGCGGGCGATGATGCCCGCCTTGCTGGAATGGGTATGCACGACCTGCGGCTGAAGCCGGCGGCAGATGGATCGAATGGCAAAATAAGCTCTGGCATCTTTGATGGGGTGAGGGTTGCGCACCAGGGCCGGATGTTCCAGCACGGTATAGCCGCCAGTACGGGCCTGCTCCACCAGCGAGCCTTCCGGTCCGGTGCTGGGGCCGGTGAGCAGCGTTACCTGGTGGCCGCGATCCTGGAGTCCGCGGCAGGTAAGCAGAGTGTTTTCCTGGGCACCGCCTACGATTAACCGGGTAATGATATGGAGAATTTTCACAGCAAGGGTTCCGGTAATTGGGACTGTGCCAGACTGCTACCGATGAAAAAATCGTTGCAACAGCCGGTCTAAAAACGTATCCACTCCAGACACAGGCCTGATGCCGGCGCACACGGGCCGGCCAAGGCGCGATTTTTGGAGGCAAGAATATGGTCAATTTCGGCCGGATCACCCTGGTTGCGGCCGATTTCGAGCACGGTACCCACCATGGTGCGCACCATGTGGTATAAAAAACCGCTACCCTCCACGGCAAATATAATGATCGGTCCGCGCTGATGAATGCCGCAATGAAAAATTTCCCGTTCGGTGGTGTCACGGTCGCCTCCCGCCCCCTGGAAAGCGGCAAAATCATGGCGGCCAACAAAGCGTCCGCAGGCTTCCTGCATCCGGGCCAGATCTACCGTATGCCAGAAATGATAGACATAATGCCGATAAAACACGCTGCGATCGCGCTGGTTCCAGACTACGTAGCGATAGCGTTTGCTGCGGGCCTGGCGAATGTCAAAATCCGGCTCGGCTTCTTCGATGCGATGAATGACAATGTCGGACGGAAGGCGGCTGTTGATGGCCATGCGCAAACGGCGCGGGTCCAGATGCGTATCCACGGTCATCTGGGCTACCTGGCCGCGTGCATGGACACCGGTATCCGTACGGGAAGAACCCAGTACGGTAACCGGGTGGTTTACAATTTCGCCGGTGGCTTTTTCCAGCATGCTCTGCACGGTGGGTATCGGGTCGCGTTGGCGCTGCCAACCGCAGTACGCTGATCCGTCATAGGAAACAATCATTTTCAGCCGGACCATGGCCATCAGGCGTTTTCTCCGCACGGCGGGCAGGCGAACGGTCAGCGCACCAGCAGTTCCGCAATTTGCAGGCCGTTGAGCGCTGCACCCTTCAGCAACTGGTCGCCGGCCACAAACATGGCAATGGAGTGGCCGCGAGCATCGCTCATATCCTGGCGGATGCGTCCTACCAGCACATCGCCCTGGCCGCTGGCATCGCGCGGCATCGGAAAATAGTTGCGTCCGGGATCATCCACAATTTTCACGCCGGGTGCTTTGGACAAAAGGGTCCGCACTTCCGCGGGTGAAATGGGCCGGCTGCATTCAATGGTGAGGGCTTCACAGTGGGCCCGCAGTACCGGTACGCGCACGCAGGTGGCGGAGACACGAATGTCCGGATCGCCGAAGATTTTGCGTGTTTCCCGCAGCATTTTTAATTCTTCCTCGTTGTAGCCGGTGGCGGCATCCACCGCCGAATTATGCGAAAAGACATTAAACGCATACGGATGCGGCAGCACGGCAGGCGGATAATTGCGGTCTTCCAGATGGGCTTGGGTACTGGCGATGAGTTCCTGCATGGCCGCGGCACCGGCTCCACTGGCGGCCTGGTAGGTTGCGGCAATCAGACGCACAATGCGATTCACCTGATGAATGGGCCACAACGGCACAATGCCGATGATGGTCGAACAATTCGGGTTGGCGATAATGCCGGCATGGCCCGCTATGGCCTGGGGGTTAATTTCCGGCACTACCAGGGGAACTGTAGGGTCCATGCGAAAGGCGGAGCTGTTGTCTATCACGACGGCACCGGCCTGTACGGCCACCGGAGCGAACTTTTTACTGATGCCCGAACCTGCTGAAAAAAAAGCGATATCCACACCATCGAAGCTGTTGTGGGTAAGCTCCTGTACGGGAATGGATCGATTGCCATAGGTTACTGTTTTGCCCGCCGAGCGTGCTGAAGCGTAACAGCGCAAATCCGCCACGGTAAAATGGCGCTCGGTCATAATGCGTAAAAATTCGACGCCCACCGCACCGGTGGCACCTACAATCGCTACAACAGGAGGAGATTTCATCCCGCACAACCCTTTCTTTGGTTACATCATTACTCTGGCGGTTTTCAGGAAATGGCTGCTACCCGGCACGTTTGCCTTCCGCCATAAACTTACCGTCACGGGCGAAAGGATGACTTTTTCCATCCAGGCCTATTTTGGCCGGATCGCTCATGGGCGATATTGCCAGGCAACTGGCACGTTCCAGGTATTGCACCCGCCCCATGCGTAAAAAATCCAGGGCATCCAAGCCGGCATTTATTTCCGCCTGGGCTCCGGATTTTAACACCCATTCAAACCCTTCCACTTTCGGGGCGATGATATCGCGTGCCCGGCTGTAAAAGCGCCGTAACATTTCCAACCCCTGCGAGCGGTCCAGTTCCATCGCCTGGCGCAAGGGCTGGAAACCCTCAACCGCAAGATTTCTGCGGCACACGGCCTGTTCATCCGTCTTGGCCATGGCCGCCTGGGCATAAGCTGTCGGATCCTTCACAATGGCTTCCGGAAAGGTCAGCACAAAATCACCGCGTTCGGATAAGCCTCCATTTTGCATGATGATTAAAAGCTCCAGATTTTCATGCGGATTGAGTACGCGGTGGATAAGTCCCGGGCGAAAGGAGACCAGCATGGCAGGCTCCAATTCGATTTTTTGGTAGCCTTCCCCGGACAGGGTCTCCACATATCCGCGTCCAGACAGACAGTAGTACATCTCTGAACAAACAGTGTGCATGTGCGGACTGCCGCCAATAGCACCGTCCGGGCCAGGCGCGGTGTAAACCTTTACATGCGAAATTCCCACACCCGCCGGCAACATCAATTGTCTTATATCCATTTTTTATTTGATCCGCGATTCAATCCGACATCAACATCAATTATCCTTTATGATCGTAGCATATTGTGGGCGTTGGGACAATTCCGGACCCGGCGGGCGGCGGTGATTTTCAGCCACACTGCTGCCGCAGGGCGTTATTCACGGATATACTGCCGGGCATGATGAGCAGCCGCGCTGATTATTTTCTTGCCCACTGCCTGACCGCCCCGGTGATTATGGGGGTGGTCAATGTTACCCCTGATAGTTTCAGTGATGCAGGCCAATTCCAGACGCAGGCCGGCGTCAACCACGCCGCTGTGGTGGAACATGGACTCAATTTAGCCCGACAGGGGGCGGCGATTCTGGATATTGGCGGTGAAGCCTCCTCTTTTCATCGGCCGGGTATCGGGCCGATTGATCCACAGGAACAACTTCGGCGCATTTTGCCGGTGATTGAGGGCATTGCCGGCAAGCGCGATGCCGTGGCCGTTTATTCGCCTTTTCCGCAGGGGGTAACCGGCGGCAAAAGGCGTACGGTCCTTATCAGTATAGACACACGCAGCAGCGTTGTGGCGGCTGCGGCATTGCG
>JAJZNX010000126.1 GCA_021852275.1 Planctomycetota bacterium
TAATTGCGAGAAAAAGTAGCGAAAATAGGCCAGTTTGGGATCGCCGGAAATCACCGCGTTTACTTTTTGCTCAAACGGGAGCTTTATGGCCACGCCAAAGGATTGGTTCAAACCGGCTCCTTCGTGGCCGGCCTGCATAATGCCGCCACCGGCCCCGGTAATCACCATGAAACCGGCAGCGCTGATCAACTGCCCGAATTGGCGGGCAGCGGCATAATCGGGCGAGGAGCTGACCGTGCGAGCCGATCCAAAGATGCTGATTTTTCGGCAGCCCCGATAGGGTTTAAACATTTTGAATCCGTAGCGTATTTCCTTGATCGCACGGAGGATCAGTTTCATTTCGGCACGACCAGGTCGATCTTCCGCCATGCGCAGCACCGTCTGAATCAGTTCCGCGGCCAGCTCAGAATCCTCGGTAATGCCGACTTGTTCTAGCAACTTTCGACATTGCCGAAGCGTTTCCAGCGTACCGGTGATCGGGGATGCAGAATTTGACAGATGCTTCATGGGTAAGTTCCGGATTCAAGCGGCATTTTTGCCGAGTCTGCCTTATACTATGCACCGTACAGGTGCGGAATCTTGATCAAGCCGTTGTGCTTTCAAGCCGGGCCACACGGCCCCCAGCACCATCGCCGCAGCCGACTGATATTGGCTGCTTCGGCCAAAGCGGACGCTGGTAGCATAGTTATCGGCTTTTCAGGTAAGTTTGGCTTATGATGAAAGCAAAGCCGTCAGGAGCACGCGTTGCTGGTCAGCATTGATATAGAACCCAATGTCAGGGTGGCAGTTTTCGGTCCGCATGATCGCCATTTGAAAACGCTGCGCGAATTGCTGCCGGTGCATTTTTCTGTCCGCGGGCATCTGCTGCAGATCAGCGGAGAAGCCGTAGCGGTTGAACATGCCGCCTCTGCCATTAGAGAAATAAAGCGGCTGGCGCATCGCCATGACCATATCAACCAGGATTCTCTGATTGACCTTATTCGGGAAACCGCTCCCCAAGCCATGAGCACTGCTGATATAGATGCTGATGGAGATCTGCATGTTCTTGCCGACGGCCACCCGGTTAAGGCCAAAACCAATGGTCAGAAAAGATACCTTCAGGCCATGCAGCGGCATGATCTGGTGTTTTGCGCCGGCCCGGCGGGCACGGGCAAAACCTTTCTGGCAGTGGCCCTGGCCGTCAGTATGCTGCGTAAAAATTTGATCCGACGCATGGTATTGGTGCGTCCCGCCGTGGAAGCCGGAGAGAAACTGGGTTTTCTACCCGGAGATCTTGAGGCCAAGGTCAACCCATATCTACGACCGCTGCTTGATGCCCTGCATGACATGATGCCCTTTGAACAAATCCGCCGATTTATGGCTAACGATATTATCGAGCTGGCACCGCTGGCGTATATGCGTGGGCGCACCCTGAATGCCTCCATTGTGCTGCTGGATGAAGCACAAAACACCACGCCTTCACAAATGCTGATGTTTCTTACACGCCTGGGTGAAGGCAGCAAGATGATTGTTACCGGGGATCCATCGCAAGTGGATTTAGAGCCGGGCCAAACCAGCGGCTTAATTGATGCGCGCAGAAAACTTGCCGGGATACACCATATCGCGTTTGTGGAGCTGGACAAATCCGATATTGTGCGCCATCGGCTGGTGCAAACCATTGTGCAGGCATACGCCACGGACACCTGCAGCCCGCGGACGGCCCCGGTAAAGGCGCCAACATCCATAGCCACTACCGCAATTCAGCGGAAATCCGAGGCAGTTACTGCATCTGGGGGCGAGCCACCGGAGCAAAACACCCCCCTACCTGCCAATTCGCCCGAATAAACGTAATCATAGTGATTAAATTCGGCCGTTGGCATCCATCGATAACGACGGCACATTTTACCGGCTTCAGCGGCCTGCTTTTAACTGACGTTCAGCCTCAAGCCAATCCGAGAGGGCATCGCCTGGACCAAAACCACGTTTGAGGTAAATTTCGTAAGCACGCGCCGAAATCTGCTCGTAAGTGATTTTGCCCACAAAACTCGTAGCCACCGGTGTGGCCACCGCCTTGGGCAGAACTGCAGTGCCACTACCCTTGGTTTCCGATCGACTGACTGGAACCGCCGCGGGTGCCTTGGCTGGGGTTGAAACAACCGCAGATTTTTTTTTGTACATTGCCATAAAATTACTCCTTCGTGAAAGTAAATTAAGCTCAAATGGGCAGTGTTACATCACACATCAAAAATCCATCTGAGACCTCGTGAAGTCCTATAGTTGTACGTTCTGACCGCATCATAAGGGGCAGAACTACAATAACCGTGCCAGCCAATATCCATCGCTATTTCAGCGATTAACGGTAGCCAGCCAAGCCGGGCAGGGCAACAATCGCACCCCAACAACCCGCTTCTCTATCCGTCATAGTAATTTATAGGACGCAAGTCAAGCGATTACGATGAGTGAACCGATAATTTTGTTGTAAGATTAGCCGGACGTTTAACGCTCCGGCCAGGCCGGTAAGGATTTTCATGCAGTTCCCGGCGCGAGGCACCGGCGATTTTTTAAGTTTGAACTTTGCCCGCCATACCATGATATACTCGCTTGAGAGGTGGCGAATGTCGCGCCCCAATGGCCTTGCCGGAACCCCATCCGAAAAGCCCAACCCAATGGTACAATGGGATCGTTTGCAGCAGCGGAAGTTTCAAATGGATGACTTGGTGGCCGATAATAAAACCACCCCCACAGTGCCTTCCGAGATTTCGCTGTCAGATCTTGATGATTTGCTGGAAGCCGAATCCACCCCACAAATTTCGACATTCGTACCGACCACGGAAAAAAGGCCGGACCGTGGCCCCAAGCGGCTGGAACGGACTTTTAGCTGGATGACATCCCTGATGATCCACCTGATTGCCCTGATGGCCATTCTCATCGCTTACCACGTTGTTGCGAATCACTTCAAACCGCAGCCACAGCCCATTATTATTCCGGCTGCATTTTTCGGCGGTACCGTCAATTCCCGCCACCTGCAAAGCAATGTCAGAGGCAACCGCGCGGCACGGCGTGTGCAAAAGCAACTGCAGATGAAATCATGGTCGGCTGCGGTTTCCCCACGTTCGCTTTCCGCCCTGCTGCACGATAGCGCCAAGCATCAGAAAAACCTGGAAATTGGTTTAGGATCCGGTGCGGCCGCAGGCACCCAGGCATTTAGTGGAACCGGCTCATTATTTGGCAAACTTTCGGGGCATATCGGCAGCGGCCCGGTGACCAGCTTTTTTGGCGTCGCCACCCGCGCGCAGCGGGTTGTGTACCTAGTTGATACCTCGGGATCAATGATAGGGAAACTGCATCTGGTGAAGCGGGCGGTGCGCAAATCTTTACGCGGCCTGTTACCATTTCAAAAATTTGCGGTGATCGTGTTTGCTCATGAATTTCAGATTTTAGGACCGGCGCACCTACTGCCGGCCCGAGCATTTTATCGGCACGGTATTGACGCAAAGCTTAAGTCCATTGTCGCGGAAGGGGCCAATGACAATATGCTGCGCCCCTTTACGCGCCCTTTCCAGGCAGCCTTTGCCATGCATCCCAATGTCATCTATTTTTTAACGGACGGCCACTTTGATAAGCGACTGATTCCATACGTTGCCAGGTTGAATCGGCATGCACACGTGCAAGTATGCACATTCGCATTTCTCGACCATGATCCGGTGTTCCAACAACGACTCCGCAGAATCGCACGAGAAACCGGCGGAAAATTTGAATATGTATCGCGCAGAATTCTCGATAACCAGTAATTACAGTGCCATTTTTGACATACACCACCGCCATTTGCGACAAAATTGGCACGATTGTATGATCTTTATGCAGGCCATTTCCGGCCATTCCCGGCCGAAAAAACGTTAATATGCGGCTAAACGCTCACGAAACGGACATATTGCAGAAAATATTTATCCGCTGGCATTGCCGTTGCTAACCCAACATTAACAACGGCCTTGGAATTCAACGCCGGGCGGATGGAGTTTTCCACCATGACTCAAGCCTCTTCCAAAAAGCCACAGGAAACCATGGCCGCGCCACCGGAAGTGTCGGACCAGGATGAAAATGTTGTCGCCGGTGGTGAAATGCCGGAATGGATTGATCGTGCAATTCCCTGGATCTCATCTGCTCTCATTCATGCCGGGGTTCTGCTCCTGTTCTTATTTGCTTATCAGGTGGTTAAAACCGTCGTCCACCAGAAGCCGCAACCCATCATCATTCCTCAGAACTGGAACGCCCATTTTTCACTCCACCCCGGCGGCCATCCCCATCCCGGCAACAACAATAACCCAGCACGTAGCGCCAGGCAAAATTTAAAAAAGATACTGGAGTCCAAAGCGTGGAATACCAGCGTTACACCAACGAAGGTCAACGCACTGGTATCACCATCCCGCAGCAGCATGGCCTTTATAGCCGTGGGACCACAGGGCGGCACCAGCGCCGGCGGTACGCTGGCCCCTTTTGGTGTGCCGGGCGGCGGCATGGGCAGCGGTCCGAAATCCAGTTTCATCGGCAACGGTGGCAATGCCACGCGTATTGTCTACATCCTGGATCATGAAGGCAGCATGCTGGAAAATTTCCAGTTTCTCAAGAATCACCTGCGTAAATCCATTGACGGATTGGTGCCGCTGCAATCGTTTGCGGTCATTGTGTTTCGGAAAAACTATAAAATTCTCGGCCCCGATCGACTGGTGCATGCCACGCTTCATAATAAGCAGGAATTTTTCAGACGGTTCAGCACCGTAGCGCCCGCCGGTGCGGCGCAATATCGCTATCGCTATTTCGCACGGCCTTTTAAGGCGGCGTTTCGCCTGCATCCGCAGATTATTTACTTTCTCACCAAGGGTGCCTTTGATCCCAAACTGATTTCGTACATTAAAAGCTTGAATAAAAATCACGCCGTCCATATTTACACCTACGCCTTCACCCTGCAAGACCCGGTATCCCGCAAAAACCTCAAAAGAATTGCCCGGGAAAATGGCGGCGAGTACAAATATATTTCCCGGCAGGAGGCCAACGATTGACAGACCCAAGGATAAATGCATCCAGATGATCGCCGGTTTTTACATTGCGTGGTGCTTCTTTTGAATTTTTGAATGAATGTTAATTTACCACGGATCTCTATTTCAGGAGGTATTATGTCTCGTTCCTACTCCAGTTCCAAGTTTCGCCTGGCCTTACTTGGCCTGCTGATGGCTTTTTCCGTCCTGGCACTCGGCCATACCGCCTTTGCCCAGATGGGCGGAGGCAGCGCCACCAAAGCTTACCACCCCAATCCGATTCTCGTCGGACTGGACTACACGGTAATTGCAGTTCTGGCACTGGCTTCGCTGGCCAGCATCGCTTTGATTATTGACGCTCTTATTCACATCCGTGCGAGCAAAATTTTGCCCGTGGAAACCACCGAACATGTACGCACGCTGATCAATGCCCGGCAATTTAAGGATCTCATGGATTTTACATCCACCGATGAGAGCTTTGTTTCCAAAGCACTTTACGCGGCGGTACGGCGGGCTCATCTGGGTTATTCGGCCATGCGCGATGGACTGGAAAGCGAAATCGCTGATCAGACTTCCAACTTGTTTCGCCGGGTAGAAATGCTCAACGTCATTGGAAACATCGGGCCGCTGATCGGGCTGCTCGGCACCGTTTTGGGTATGATCATGGCATTTATGGCCTTGCACTATACGGGCGGACATGCCAAAGTTACCGACCTTTCTTACGGTATTGCTACAGCATTGTGGCATACGTTCGGTGGTTTGGCCGTGGCCATTCCATCGCTGATTGCCTTCGGATTTTTCCGCAACAAGATCGATAAGATCACCGCGAGAGCGGCCATGCTCTCGGAAGAGCTGCTGGAAACGCTCCGTCCAGCGGAAGCTAAAGCATCGCCTGCCGCCGCAGCCAGCGCTGAGTCGCGCACGCCCGCGGCACGCCCGGTTCCCCGACGTGCCGGTGCGGATTCCACCAAGGAAGCCTGACAGGCCTTTGAAGATACGCCCAATGGGTTGTCAAAGGCGGCACCTTGTGGGCGACCTGAATTGATGGAGTACATACACAATGAGTCGCCGCGGCATTACACCCATGCAAAGTGAGCACGTCAATGTGACCCCGTTGATTGACGTGGTTATGTGTTTGATCATCTTTTTTCTTCTGGTCGGGCACATTGCCAAAAAAGCCGAGGTCAAGGGGGTGAGAATTCCCTCCACCAAGCATGGTAAGGATTTAGCCGGTAAAAGCGGCCAGTTGATCATCAACCTGGTGCCGCGACCGCCGTTGGTGGTCGGCCAGCAACGCAGTCCGAAGGTGATTATCTGGGGCGAACGGATCAGTTACGATCTGTTACCTGGTAAATTGCGGCAGTATGTCAACGAATATAAACACTCGCACACGGTGGTGAAGCTGGTTATTCGAGCGGATAAATCCATCCAATACAAATATATCGCACCGGTACTTATCGACTGTGCCAGCGTGGGAATCTCCAGCATACATTTTATGACCCGCAGGCCCGGATGATTGGTCCCCGCATTTACCAGAGGATTTGGCTATGAGTTCTTATCAGCCCAAAGGCAGGCGGCGCATGCGAGCCGCGGCCCACGTCGGCCCGAATATGACACCCATGGTTGACGTGGTCATGGTCATTCTCATATTTTTTATGCTGGGCAGTTCATTTGCGTCTCCGGATTGGTATCTGACCAACAACACGCCGGCCATCAAGGGAGGCCTGAGTAAAAATGTGAAAGTTCAGAAAATGCCTGCCACGCGGATACTCATCAAGCTCACACAAATTGGCAGCCATACCCGCGCTTCCATTGCGGCGTTTCAGACTGAAGACCTATCCGGCCAGTTATTAAAATGGCTTAAAGCCAAAAAGAAAGCCGCGGGAAAAAATGTCCAGGTGCTGATTTCACCGGCCAATGACGTACCTTATCAACAGGTCATTACAACGTACAGCGATTGTGTGCAGGCCCAGTATACGCACGTGGCATTTTCGTACACCCATTAGACCCTCGCCGGCTTGCCACCAGCACCGCCGTGGGTTCAGACTCCACAGGCAGCATCATGGCGATCCAGCGGGAGCCGGCAGGCAACTATAAACTGAGCCACAATCATGGAATGGTGATTTGCGGGGCTTAGAGATAATAAATAAGGACATGATCATGAATATGCAGTTGCAGTTCCATGCTAAAAAATGCACCAACCGTATAGCTGTGGTCGTGGCTTTGGTCTTGATGTTCGTGGCAATTCTGGCCAATGCCGGCAACTACGCTGCCGCTGCGCCGGCTGCATCTGCCGGGCAGAGCTTTCCCGGCCCCACCTTGCAGACCCGTTACGTGATGCATCTGGAAAATCTGGGACTGGTCGATTTGCTCGTCCAGGCGGTTAAGGAACACCGTGGCACGCCATCAGAACCTCTGTTTCAATCCGGCCTGATTTACGCTCGCTGGACCAGTCTGGCCCATCATCCGGAAGAGCAGGCCTCCCTGGCTCCGCAGTTTGTGGCCCATCTGCAGGCTTACCTTGCCGCCAATTCCAACGCCACCATGGTGGATGGCACCTGGGCTACCAATCAGGCCAAGTTTCTGTTTGCCTATATTGTGCCGCCGATAGTCGATCGCATCGAATACTGGTCCTCCACTGCGGCAGATCGGGCCAAGCTTGCGCCGGTAGCCAAGCTCTCGCACGATCTTTTAAGTGACGCCGATGGTTACTACGCGCAGATTATTCACAAACTAAACACGGCCACTACCTTCACGCATGCCGACGAGGTTGTTTATCAGCAAGCGTCCAGCGGCCAGGCGGAAGTATCTTATTATCTGGCCTATGCCGATTATTACACCGGTTTGTCTCTGGCACCGACCGACGCCGCCCACAAAACAATGTTGGATCAAGCCGTCAAATTGGCAATCAAGTGGATCAAGCCTGGACCGGCTTCCGGCGTCTATTACCAGGCGCTGCTGCTGGCCGGCAAAGCGCAACTGCAAGCCGCCGAATACAGATCCGCCATTGCAACACTGCAAAAAGCGCAGGTTCCGGCCGGACCACTCTGGGTTCAATACCAAAGTCGCTACCAGCAGGTTGTGGCCATGCTGAAATCTGGCCACCCCCGGGAAGCCACAACCACCCTCAATGCCTATGAAGCCTGGATTCACGCCGAAAGGACCATCGATACTCCCGGTGCCATTATGGGAGCACAGTTGCTGCGTTATCGCATTCTTAATGCCCAGGCCAGCATGGCCAGCACGCCTCCCGCAAAAAAATCCGCGTTGGCCGATGAGGCAGCAACTCTGGCCCTTAAAATTATCAGTACGGCCCCGCAATACGAGCAGCTTATATTTTCTCATCTGGCCGGGGCACTGCCCCCGAAACCCGTCTTTGCCCAGCTTAGCCCACTGCAATCTCTGGCATACGCCTGGCTGCAAGCCCAGAAGAAAAATGATGCTCCGGCGGTGATCGCAGTGGATGCAATTCTCTCGGAAAAAGATGTAAATCCGGCGATTCGACGTGAGGCATTGCTGATCGGAGGCATTTCCAACTTTCGTCTTGGTCGCCTCACGGACGCAGTCAAACTCAATCTGGAATTCGTAAAATCCGATCCCCAAGATCCACGTGCTCCGCATGTGCTGAATCTGGCCCTGTATGATATCAAACAACTCAGTCCCGCCGCACAGGCTTCAGCCCAGGTCAGTTCGTTAATTTCTCAAGCTCTGCGTCTGGCTTACTTTACCTATCATGAAAAGAAATGGGCCTTTGCCTACGCCACGCAAATGCAGCAATCCGGACACCTGAATCAGGCCATACATGCGTTTGCGTCCATTGCGCCATCCGATCAATTTTACCTCGATGCCCGCTACGAAATGGTCCGTATCAGCACCAATCGACTGGCCCAGCTTGCCTCAAAGAAAGCACCGCTGGAACAACAGCGGCGGCAAGCCCGGCTGCTCTTAAGGAACTGCAGTAACTTTCTAACCCTGCTGCGGAATCCACCATCCGCGGTATCTGCGAGCGATTTGAAACGTGCCCAGGGCTATCGGCGCGATATCTGGCTTATTCAGGCGGGCACCGCACTCGATCCGCTGCGGGATCCCAACCGCGCGGCCAAAGCTCTTGCCAATCTCGATCGCATTCGTACAACACTTTCGCCTAGACTTCAGGGCGTCGTTTTACGATACCGCATCAGGCAATACCAGTTACAAAATCGCGGCAACCGCATATTGTCCCTGGTGGAACAATATGCCAAAGAATCTTCACAGAAAGCCACCGATATTATAGAAGGACTGATCGGGCAGTATGATCGGGAAAGCCGCAACAACCGCCACAGCAATCCCGTCAAGTCCCGCAGGCTCGCCGCCGATGCCGCAGCACTCATGAAGCAACTGATCCAATATCTGCAAAAAGCCCCTAAGCCAAAGAAGGAAGAGATTTATGTATACCGGCAGCTTCTAGCTGATGAGTTAATTCGCGCCGGTCACGGCCATCAAGCCATGGCCATTTTCAAAATACTTGAACATGAAAAACCGCAGGATCTGGAAAACTTCATCGGTGTGGCCCGATCTGCCTATGCCACGGGCGACTATAACTACGCCCACAGTCTGTACGTACGAATTATTCCGCAATTGAAGCCCGGGTCCACCCTGTTCTGGTCCGCCTACCTCTACCTTATTCGCAGCAATCAGGCTATGGGAAAAAATCAGGAGGCGACCCGGTCTTCACTGAAATCCCTAAACGCCTTTTACGGTGCCAGCATTGGCGGGAAATATTTCCACCAGCAATTTGAAAAACTGCTCGCCAGCTACACCATCAATTAAATCGTAGAGCGTTGTAATTACAAAGTTATTCCCGCCACCGCGGAAAGCCATTCCCGGGCAATAATCCACTGCCCTGCCGCATTGGGATGCACACCGTCAAAGAGCCAATAGTCCGGGCCGGTTGTGGCGGCTGCTCGTTCCAGAGGTTCCTGCAGCGGCACAAAAACCGCCTGCCATTCCTCCGCCAATTGCCGCACCAAGCGCTGGCAAGGTCGCAGGCGCGAACACAACTCCGGCGCAACGGCCGATGGGTCCTCCACACTTACCCCCACCGTCGCGGATGGCAGCAGAAAAGGCTCACATAAAACCAATCGAATTTGCGGCAAATTCCGGCGTGTCATTTCCAGCAACTGCCGGTAATGCAACTCGAAAGCCGCCATATCCACCGCCGGGCGCAAACGGTCCCGCAACACCTCGTTGACCCCCACGAGCACGCTGAGTATGGTCGGTTTTAACGCCAGACAATCTTTTTGCCAGCGTGCCAACAAATCGGTTAAGCCATTGCCGCTGACTCCCCTATTCTCAAACTTAAGTTGCATCTCCGGAAATTCCGCCTGAAGCTTGGCCGCCACAATCATCGCCCAGCCCGATCCCAGGCGGTAGCTGGTGCCCACTTCCTCCGGTTTACGGAATGCATTGGTGATGGAGTCACCCTGAAACAAAACCACACTGCCCGGCGTAAGCGTTTTTATCAGCAACATAACAATAACCCATGTGTAAAGTGCCGATCCGGCTTGCAGTCTTTTACTCGTGCTAGACGACACGGATACGGCACACCCTGCGTTTGCCCACCTGCAAAACAGGATCATCATTAAGAGACACGTGTATCCGCGGATCGGAAATCTTCTGCCCGCCAAAACTGACTGCACCCGATTCCACCATGCGCCGGGCTTCTGATGTTGAATTCGTAAACCCAATCTCCTTGATCAAGGTCAGAAGACCAATTTTTCCATTCTGCAGCATCGCGGAAGCGATGGTCCTTACCTCCACCTCCACGGGCAACCCCCCATCCGTAAAACGCCGCCGAAAATCCTCCGCTGCTGCCTCCGCAGCCTCCGCCGAATGGAATTGCTCCACAATAACGCGGCCCAAAATATCTTTGGCCTCCCGCGGATGGGTAATGCCGGCATCCAGCAGGGACGCGATACGATTCGACTGCAGCGGGGTGCAGAGCCTAAACCACTGCCCCATCAATGCATCCGGAATGCTCATCACTTTGCCGAATTGATCTACCGCTGAATCCGCCAGTCCAATGTAGTTGTTCAGAGATTTGCTCATTTTCTGCCGGCCGTCCGTTCCCACAAGAATTTCCATGATGATTACAATTTGCGGCGCTTTTCCCTGACCGCACTGCAAATCCCGCCCGACGAGATTGTTAAACGTCTGATCCGTGCCGCCGAGTTCAACATCCGCCTCCACCATAACCGAATCCCATCCCTGCATCAGTGGATATAAAAACTCGTGAATATAAATCGCCTCGCCGGCCTTATAGCGGTCGCTGAAGGTATCACGCTCCAGCATCCTCGCCACCGTCATCTGCTGGGCCAAGCGCAGCGCGTCTCCAAAGTTCATTTTCGAAAGCCATTCGCTGTTCCGCCGGATCTCCAGTTTGTCCGCACTGGTGTCAAGAATTTTCCCAGCCTGCTGTAAATAGGTCCGTGAATTCTCGTCCACCTGCCGGGCTGAAAGCACCGGCCGGGTCTTGGCTTTGCCCGTCGGATCCCCGATCATGGCGGTAAAATCACCGATAATCAGGACCGCCTTGTGTCCGAGGTCCTGAAACTGCCGCAGTTTGCGCAGCACTACTGCATGGCCCAGATGCAAATCCGGCGCGGTGGGGTCCATTCCCAGTTTCACCCGCAATGGCCGCCGGGCGACCGCTGCAGCTTTGATCCGATCTTTGAGTTCAATGGCCGAATAGACATGATCCACATCCGAGAGCAGAAATTCCACCTGCGCATCCAAGTCCATGACAACATTCTGATTCATCCCAAAGCCCCAGTACCATGTAGCTTCATCTGAGCCACATCACAAAATTCATCCCGCTCCTGCTATGCCGCGGCGGCAGGCGGCGGATCGACCTGACAAATCAATCCCGTAATTGCAATAATACGCTTGATCCACCTTTCACGCTCATTCCCACCTGAACCATGGTTTGCCATTGATCGGGATGCGGAACGATGAGTTCTGTACGGCTGCCAAAGGCTATCATGCCGATGCGCTGCCCCCGGGCCACCGATTCTCCCTGATGCAGCGGGCAAATAATGCGGCGGGCGATGGCTCCCGCCACCTGCCGCACCACGGCAACCGGTGCATCAGAGGTCGTTTTTCCCGGCCCGGTAAGCAAGATCGTGTTGGACTGGTTTTTCTTTCCTGATTCCGGATGACGGGCATCCAGGAATAACCCGTGCTCAAACCGGGTGGAAATCACGGTTCCAGCGCAGGGACTGCGGTTGATATGCACATCCAGCACGCTTAAAAAAATACCTATTTTTAATGCCGGTCCACCAAACCATGGCAGATGATCTACCCGTGTAATTTCCGTTATTTTGCCATCCGCGGGCGCCACCATGATTCCCACCTTTTCCGGGATGCTTCGCGGAATATCTCTGAAAAACGCCAGCAGCGCCAAAATTATGCCAGCATCCACAAACATCAGCGGCCAGTACAGGACATAAAAAATCAATCCCGCCGCAGCACCCACCGCCAGAATCGGCAGCCAGATTTTCCACCCATACAGTGACAGCGGAAAATAGGGTAATTGTGAGCTTCGAGACACGTACTATAAGCCTTTCATTTGTGCTATATCTCAACCGGCCGGCGATTTTTGCCGTATCAAGGTTCGCTTTTTCGTCCGCCGGTTCAGATTCCCGAGTTTAGCGCCGGGACGCCGGGCGGGCTGGCCGTCCCGTGCGGGCCGATTCGTAAATTGCATCCATCAATTCACTCTGGGCGATGCCGTTGGCGGTGGAAGTGCGCGGCTCCGCCCGGCCCAGAATGGCATCAATGAAATTGTCATTCGGGGTGCTGGCGGCACCGGCAATAAGCGGATATTTCACCCTTTCACGTCCTTTAAAGACGTTAATCCAGGAACCGCCCCAGCCATCCACATCAATGCGACCTTCGTCAAAGATAAAGTGCATCGAAGCCCCATCGGCAGGACAATTGCCACTGACAATAAGGCTGGCCATCACCCCGTTTTCAAAGCGGATATTGATGGAAGAGTTGATGTCCACGCGTGTGCCATGGTTGTCCACAAAGGCAAACACCTCCGCTATGCTGGATTCCACCGACCAGACCAGGCTATTGAGCAGATGAGCCCCTGAATCATACGCCTGGCCACCGCCGGAAAGCGCCGGATCCTGCCGCCACTTACCCACGGTACCGCGCAGCCAGTTCTGGCTTAAGTAGCCGGAAACCAATTCCAGCCGCCCCAGGCTCCTGGTCCGAATCTGCTCCCGCAGGTAGGCAAACTCCGGCGTACAAGGCGTGTTATAACCAATCACGAATATCTTTTTTGAAGCCTTGGCTTTGGCATCCAATTGATGGGCCTGGTCCGCCGCCGTCACCATCGGCTTTTCCATCAGCACATGACAACTAGCGTCCAGCGCCTCCATCCCCTGGGCAAAATGCAGCGTATGCGGTGTGACAATGGTAACCGCATCCAGTTGGCTTTGGCGGTACATGCTGGCTGTATCGGTATAAATGGCGGGTTTGGGGTCCAACTGCGATAGATGGGCGGCGATGAACTTTTCAGCAATCGCCGTCGTCAGATCACAGCACGCCACAATGCTCACCTCCGGATTTCTTAAATAGCGACCGGCATGTGCCCCCGCCATGCCACCGCAGCCTACAATGCCCATTCTAATTTTCGCCATGCGAACGCTCCAAGTCAGGCGGCGCAGACTGTAATCCCGGTAATCGAAATGACAAATCCACGCCTGCCATCGGCCAAACTATAAGGCCCACCAGAGATCAACGTCAACTATCGGTAGCCGTCAGTGACCGGCGGGCGGGTAGGGCATATACTTCAACTTTGCAACTATCTAACAAGTGCTGCGTAAAGCATTGAAGTGCGGCAACGCATGTTCAAGAACGTCTGCCGCTTGCTTATGTGGTGTCTGTCGTTTGACTTGCACCATGGAATTAGAAAATGGCATCAGCGGATATACTTTGGTTATGAAACTGGTTTCCAGCCAAATAAGGTCGTCAATAACAGATACCACACCCGAAGATGTGGCTGTAGCCCTGCTGACCCTGATTCCTCGGATGATGGCCACGTTGCGGCAACAACTGCGATCCGCCGACGGTCTGGAAATTCGCGGTGGACAATTTCGCCTGCTGATGATCATTCAGGCACATCATCAAGTATCCATCACCCAAGCCGCTGATCTGATAGGACTTACGGTCCCGACAACCTCCAAAATTGTGGACGAACTCACCCAACAAAACTTGCTGGCCCGACACCCCGACACTACGGATCGCAGACGTGTGCTGCTGTCGCTGACGGCCCACGGCGCATCGGCACTGGAAACCGTTTCTAAGGCAGCCCGCGAGCATCTAGCCAACCTGCTTGAACCCTTAACGCCACCTGAACGATCCTTTATCCTGTGCGCTGTGGAAACGTTGCGACCGCTATTTGAACGACAACCGAAGTAAGGAATCTTCTGGAAAAAGGGAAAACGTCGTATTTAAGATAATTTTTTACTAAAGCGCGGGGAAAATTATGAAATCAACTCTCAAATGGTTACTCATGCTTGTGATCGTGGCCGCAATCGGCTATTTCGGCTGGCATTGGTGGACCGGTCAGGCCAAGTCGCATACCTTGTTCAAGACTGCGCCCGTGCGCAGAGGTACTTTGCTGGCCACAGTCAGCGCCACCGGAACTCTTGAGCCACGCGAAGTGGTGGATGTCGGAGCTGAGGTCAGTGGAACTATTATTTCCTTTGGAAAAGATGCCGCCGGCCACGAAGTGGATTACGACTCACCGGTACGTAAAGGAACGGTGCTGGCGCGCATTGATCCAGCCCTGTTTGCCGCCGCTGTGGCACAGGCGAACGCCAATCTGGCCCAAGCGCAGGCCAATGTCAAGGTAGCACAGGCCAAACTGGAAGGTTACCAGGCCGCGTACGTGGATGCATCAGCAGACTGGCAGCGGGCCCAAAAAATCGGCACCGCTAACGGGGCTTTATCGATTACGCAGTACGATGCCTACCAATCCACCGCCGATCAAGCGAAAGCTAACGTGGTCAATGGCCAAGCATCACTGGTGGCAGCGCGTGCGGCGGTTCAGGCCGCTGAGGCTGCTTTGGCTACTGCAAAAATCAATCTGGCGTATTGTACCATCACCTCGCCCGTCAACGGCGTGGTCATAGATCGCCGCGTGAATATCGGCCAGACGGTGGCCTCCAGCTTCAGCACGCCGAGCCTCTTTCTCATCGCCGAAAATCTCGATCGCATTCAGGTGTGGGCATCGGTGAATGAGGCCGACATCGGGAGCATCAAAATCGGCGACCCGGTCAGCTTTACCATCGATGCCTATCCGAATCAGACTTTTCATGGCACAGTTTCCCAAGTCCGCCTTAATGCCACCATGGTTCAAAATGTGGTTACTTATACTGTTGTGGTGGATACCGCCAATCCCGGCGGCAAATTGCTGCCATACCTGACGGCTCAAACCGATTTCCTTGTAGCACAACGAAAAAATGTCCTCATGGTTCCCAATGCGGCCCTGCGGTGGGTTCCACTGAAATCACAGATTCTTCCAGCCGCTGCCACAACAAACCATCCCACCACAACTACCAAACCCGCCTCCATCGTCAAAGGTGCAACAGGCCGTGGAACGCTATGGGTCGTCGATGGTGCTTTTGTACGCCCGGTCAATGTTGAGGTCGGTCTGGCTAACGACTACGACACTCAGGTGATCTCCAGCCAGATAAAACCGGGCATGGAGGTTGTGGTTGGTGAGCGGCAGGCCGGATCTGCCTCCTCGACCGGCACCAATCCCTTTATTCCCCACCCGTTTGCCCACAACAAAAAGGCTCCCTAAGACCCCATGTGATATGGATTACCAGCATGAATTTAATCACCGTTGAGAATATCGTTAAAACCTACCACCTGGGCAGTTCCGATGTTCAGGTGCTAAAGGGTGTTTCCATGGCCATTCAAACCGGTGAGATGGTAGCTTTAATGGGAGCCTCTGGTTCTGGAAAAACCACATTGATGAACATTCTCGGCTGCCTGGATCGTCCCACTTCGGGCAGGTATATCCTGGATGGCGAAGAAATTTCCCGGATGTCCGCCAATCAACGCGCCAGCGTGCGCAATACCAAAATCGGTTTTGTCTTTCAAAATTTTAATCTGCTGGCACGCACCACCGCCCTGGATAATGTTCTGCTGCCCACCACCTATGCCGAAAACGGTCTTACCACCAAGGCTCTGCACGAACGGGCCAAAGCACTCTTAGACCGCGTGGGCCTGGGTGATCGCATGCATCATGAACCATCGCAGCTTTCCGGTGGCCAACAGCAGCGAGTGGCTATCGCCCGTTCACTGGTGAATAACCCGCGGTTGGTGCTGGCCGATGAGCCAACCGGGAATTTAGATTCCCACACCAGTGAAGATGTGCTGCAAAGTTTCGAGAAACTGAATCGCGAAGAGGGCATTACCATACTGTTGGTAACTCACGACCCGACCGTGGCCAGCCACGCACAGCGTATCATTCATATTCGTGACGGCCTGATTGAAGCCGGAGCCTTCGCAGCACCACCAGCAACCACGGCTGTCGGGGCCGCCCCTGCGCCTGATGCAACCACCGGTAAAAAGAGGTAATCCATGCTGAAATTGGCAACAACCTTAAAAACCGCCCTTAGGGCGTTGCGGCGTAATCCCATGCGGTCAGCCCTTACCACCCTGGGCATTATCATCGGCATTGCGGCGGTCATTTCCATGGTGCAAATAGGTGAAGGATCTTCTGCGGCCATCAAACAAACCATCGAAAATATGGGGGCTAACACGCTCATTGTATTTCCCGGACAGGCGGTCAGTGCCGGCGTAAGTTTTGGCGGCGGCAGTGCCGTTACCCTTACCTCTCAGGATGCGGCTGCAGTCGCCCGCGATTGTCCATCGGTACTGGCCGCGGCACCGCAGGTCAACGGGCGCATGCAACTGGTGCGCGGCAGCCAGAACTGGGTTCCGCAGTTCATTGCCGGCACCTCACCGGCCTATTTCACTATACGTGATTGGCCCGTTGTCGAAGGACGCGCTTTCAACAACAGCGATGTGCTGGGGGTCAACCAAGTATGTGATCTGGGACAAACCGTGGTGAAAGAACTTTTTCCGAGTGGGAAACCTATTGGCAAAACCATTCTGGTACAAAATGTGCCACTTAAAGTTATCGGTGTATTGGCTAAAAAGGGTGCCAACATGATGGGCATGGATCAGGACGATATTCTGGTCCTGCCCTGGACCACACTGAAGTTCCGCATCTCCGCCAATGCCCTGCAAAATCAAAATCAAAGCACGGCCGCCGCTTCCACCACCACTACCGACCAGCTTTACCCGGAAACGGCGCAGAACCTTTATCCGGTTCCATCTACGACGGAACAGACGGATACTCCGCAGCCCGTCAGCTTCCCCAATATAAATTCCATTCTCGTGGCTGTTCCATCCACATCTCAGATTCCGCAGGCCATTGCCGAAATCACAGCCCTGCTGCGCCAGCGCCATCACCTGCAACCGGGCCAGCCGGACGATTTTAACATTCGCAATATGGCGGAAATTTCTAGCGCCCTGGGCTCCACTTCCCGCATGATGACCAATTTGCTTACCGGTGTGGCCCTTATATCTCTGCTGGTCGGTGGAGTGGGAATCATGAACATTATGCTGGTGAGCGTAACTGAACGCACCCGCGAAATCGGTTTGCGCATGGCCGTGGGTGCCAAGCCACGCGACATCCTGAGCCAGTTTATCCTTGAGGCCATTGTGCTGTGCCTGTTTGGCGGTGCCCTGGGAATTCTCACCGGCCAGGCACTTTCCAGCGGAGTGCAACATCTGCTACATTGGCCCATTGAACTTTCCATGCCCGCCATGATTGCATCGGTGGCCGTTTCTGCGGCCGTTGGCCTTATTTTTGGTTATTATCCCGCATGGAAAGCCTCGCGGCTTGATCCCATTGACGCGTTACGTTACGAATAACTGCGGAAAATGCCGCGGCTGTCCATCGCCAACCGCTATCAGGAGATAAGCCCTATGTACCATAAGAAATTAAAGCAAATAACGATCCTCTTGGCTGGAGCCACCCTGGGTATACTGGTTGGCGGCTGCACCGTCGGACCTAACTTTCATTCACCGAAAGTCACGATGCCCAAACAATGGTCCGGCGGAATGATAAAGGCCGCCTTCACCACCACTCAGCCGGCTTCCGTAGTTACCCAAGCTCAAAGCACTATTACCACCCAACGTGCCCATCTGGCTACGTGGTGGAAAAATTTTCACGATCCTGAACTTACAGCCCTGATTCAGCAGGCCGCAACCCGTAACCTCACCATCCTGCAGGCCCAAGTCGCTATTCAGCAGGCCCGTTATGCCCGCGACATTGCCGCCGCCAATCTTGGCCCGTTTGTCAACGCCAACGCTTCTTATCAGCGCAGCGGTACCAGCAATAACTTAACCAAAGATGGTGGTACCCGCTCCACCGGCAATTTGTTTCAAAGCGGCTTAAATGCATCGTGGGAGCTGGATATTTTCGGCGGAGTCAAGCGTGCTGTTCAAGCCGCCAACTATAATCTCGCCGCCGCCGATGAAAACTCCCACACAGTCATGATTACCCTGCTTAGCGAAGTGGCCACCGATTACATCACCCTGCGTGGCGTGCAGCAGCAATTGTTTGTTGCCCGCACCAACATACATCTACAGCAACAGACGGTAGCCCTTACACGCCGTCAATTCAAAAACGGCCTGAATACGGAATTGGCCCTGGCTGACGCCGAATCGCAATTAGCCACCACTGAAAGCCAGATAGCCCCGCTGCAGACCCAGCAACAGCAGTTGATTTACAGCCTAAGCGTGCTGCTTGGTCAACCCCCCGCCGCCCTGGAGCGAGAGCTTTCCACACCCCGGCCGATTCCACCCGTACCCTCCAGCGTGCCCATCGGCCTGCCAGCCCAATTGCTGCTGCGCCGGCCTGACGTTCGGACCGCTGAAAGTCAACTAGCCGCCGCCACCGCCGAAATCGGCGTAGCCACTGCCGAGCTTTATCCAACCTTTGTGATTAACGGCAATCTGGGGTTTTCCTCGCAAAGCGCCGCCAACTGGTTTGATTCCAATTCCCTGAACTGGGGGATCGGCCCCAGCGTGTCATGGGCCCTTTTCAGTTCCGGACAAATTGAATCCACCATCCATCAAAATGAAGCCATCCGCGATGAGTATTACCTAGCCTACCGCCAAAGCGTGCTGACCGCCCTGCAGCAGGTGGATTCCGCCCTTGCCGCCTATACCCATGAACAACAGCACGAAAAAGCCCTTGAGGCGGCGGTGAAAGCCAGCCAACAGGCCACCAAACTTTCTCTGGAGCTTTATAAGGCCGGACTCACGGATTTTCTCAACGTGCTCCAAGCCCAGCAATCGCTTTATGCCGCCCAAAATTCACTGGTGCTTAGCAGACTGGCGCTGTCCACCGATCTGGTATCGCTTTATCAAGCCCTTGGCGGCGGCTGGCACCAGCATAAATAACAGGGGAACCAACGCCACGGAAATGCCAACCTGATGATACGGCATATTGCGTTTTACTTCGCACCTCGGGCCGACATTTCTGTCATGGACATAGCTGTGTCTACACCGCCCGGGCTCGCAGGGCCAGGAAAAGTGGAATTTCACGGCGGCTGCGATCCAGCGCGTCGAAGCGTTTGCCGGCCGGAGGCGGTTTACGGCTCACCCATTCATCCACGTGATCCACCAGCAGGCCGGCGGAAGCAAGCGTATTGACATACGCCTGGAGCGGCCGATGGAAGGTCATAGTGGTGATGTCCTGGCTGCTGCCAGGGTGCATCACAATTGGTATTTTTTCTGAAGTCAAATAGGTATCGATACGGCGGTACTGCGAAGAGTTCTGCTGATCCCATTGCCAGGAGCTTTGGCGCGGCACGCGAAAGCATGGGTGCATCATCACCACCAGCAAATGTCCTCCGGCCTTGAGGAGCATCCGACAGCCCCGCCACACCGGAGACAACGGCGTCATGTTCTGAATGGCCAGAATACAAACAGCGGCATCGAAACTCTCCGGCAAAAGCACCGGTATATCTGCGAGAGTGCGGGCGTCGCCGCAAAGATACGATTCCCGGTCTGGATAGCGGCACCGCCGCCTGGCCATCTCAATAAGATTTTCCGAGGCATCGACTCCCACAACAGTCGCCCCCGTTTCCGCCATGGCCCGGCATACCACACCCTGTCCGCAGGCAATATCCAATACTCGCCGCCCAACCGCACAATCAAGGAGCCGTAACACGCCCGGAATAATAACCTTACTGTGATGTGTTGGGCCATCGGCCTGCAATTGCTGGTCATACCAGCCGGCAACGTGATCCCAGTCTGACGGTGGAGGCAATGGGCCTGGGGTTTTCATGAATTATCTTTCCACTTGACCCGCAACTAATGCGACACCGCGGACAGCTCGGCGGACGATCGGTTTAACTCCGCTCCGATATTATCGACTGCGGGCTTGTAGCGGTTGGCAAAAAGAGCCTCCAGCACCGCCAAAATCAGCACGATGGCCAAAACTCCCGGCATCAGGGAAGTCCCCTGGCTTATTTTAGCTAACTCTTTAAGCAACTCCGCCACCGACGAGGCAATAAACACCGGCTGCCCTTTCGGCGCTTCTTTGGCCAAATTGTCTGCCGGCACCGGCAATAAGTTGGCTTCATATCCCGGCGGGTTGACTACAAATTCACCGGCATATTGATGATTGAAACTATGCCAATGATAGATTCCGGTGCGTCTGGTGTGCGTAAATATCCATTGCGGCAGACCAGCCGGGGTTTGCGAGCAAGCCACATTCACCGGCCCTGCATTGTGGGGTATATCAACTTCCACGGAAGTGCCGGCGGCGACGGCGGGCATGGGAATCGCAACCGTCTGTCCCGGGCCAAAGCTGGTGGTACCAGCTAAATCTGAAGCATTGCCCATGGCTATACGTACCATCATCGGTAAAAACAGCGACGTGTCGGCCAAGTTGGTCCAGCCACCGCCGGGCGAGCTGGCAAAGGTGTAAATACGTCCATTGCCCAGCCGATGTTGTATGAGAAACGTTGCGTTATTTTGCAGTTTTGACAGCACGTGTCCCAGCGGAACACCATCGGTGCCAAACCCCCACCGTCCTACCACCACAATACGCCGAAACGGGTCCTGATTTTTAAACAGATTCGCAAAAATATGGCTGCGAATGTCGATCCAATCAACACGCGAACCGGTCTGGCGTACCACCGGCCCAACAATTGGTGCCGGCAGTAAATGTCGTGTTTTCCAGATTACGCGGTTATATTCAACGCTGTCCACCGCCGATCCCAGCAACCAGCATATCCTTCCGCCAGATCGCGCGTATCTCGAGAGTTTATCAGCCAGAGCCATGCTCAGGCGTGGAACGTCACATATAAAAACAGCCCCATAGCGGGCCAAAGGCATCGTGGCAGCGGTATTCGCTGCCGCATAGGTAGGCACGATGCTCCATATGGGGTGGCCTGAACCCGCAGTCCCCGATCCTGTGAAAGGTGCCAGCGCCGCATCCACGTAGAATGCGGTGGAATCCACCTGCAGCGTTGGCGACGCTCCGATCACCAGCGCGTTGACCTGTTTGGCCACGTTCAACGAAACACTGCGCTGATCCGCCCATGCCAAGACATGACTGGGGTGCTGCAAGGCCAGTGTAAACACGTGATAACCGGCTTTCGTCAGCAGGTGTGCAATTTTAATGGTTCTCCGCGAGTCTTGACTGCCAGCCGGACCGAGTTCCACCTTGGCATGGCTGTGTGCTGCGGGAACAGCATCCACCAGCAGATGCAATCGGGGAACCACCGCGGTTTCACCGTTGTTAATGATCTTGCCGCCAATATATATCCGGCTTCCCACCACCGGCTGGCCGGAGAGAATTTTTATGCCGGAAATCGCCACATCATCCGGGCGGCTAAACTCCTGCGGCATCAACACCAGCGCAATGGATGGATTTTGCTTGAGCGGCGCAAAGGCCTGCACATCCGAAGAGGATGGCCCGGCAAAATCGGATAAAATCAGCACCATTTTGTCAGGCTCTTTGCTTTGATCCAGCAAGGTTACCGCCCGCGCCACAAGCTCCCGCATCGGAAGGGCCTGGCCGGTGCTGGTTACATGCAGCAATCCCGTCAGTACGCCCAGACGATTGGCCGAGAGTGATTCCGGAATGGGTTTAGAGCCAGGGTTGGTCAGCAATATCGCCATCTGCACCGGCCGAATGACATGGTTGAGTAAAGCTCGGGTTTGGCGCACGGCATGTACCAGTCGGGTTTGATTGCCATCGAGGGCCAGCATGGACTGCGAATTATCCAAGATAATCACACATGCGGTGGACGCACCGTTATAGCTGCCCCCCATCGCTGGAAAGAATTTGTTCGTACTCAGGCCGAAAAGCCCACTCATCGCGGCCAGAAGGGCCAGAATCATCACCAGCGCCGGAAGACCCAGTTGCCTCAGGCGGCTTTGCGGCTTTAGTGCCTGGCTGAAAGCCGGGGATACTGTCGGCGTGATTCCATCGGCGAGGGCCTGCGAGACTGGTCCCTTCGGCCGTTCCAGCGCCGACACCAACAGGACTGCCATGATCGCCATCACAGCCAGCCCCACCAACAGCAGCGATAACATGCCGTACGCCAGCAGTGGGCTGCCGCCATGCACCAGGGGCCCGGCAATAGCCATCGCAATCAAAGCAAACACCGCCATGCGCATCAGCAACAGCAGAAAATGCTGCACCTGGCGGCGCCGCGATGTTTTCTGGGCCGTCAGGCGCAGAAAGCGCAGCGTCGGAAATTGCACGACCGGTGCACGCACCCGGTTCAGCAGGTGCAGCAGTACCGGAATACCCGCCGCCAGCAGGCCGATAAGCATGACAGGATCAGAAAAATTGAGTGCGGCCAGTGTCATCAGCAAGAGGTTTTCTCCAACAGCAAACCTGCCAGGCTCGCGGGGCCGGAACGCAGTACTATCTGCGCCGGCTGGTTCGACTCAAGATATCCCGGATCTGCACATCCCAGGGAACATCAGTAAACGCTGTTACATAATCAATTCTGAATTGACCGCAGCGTTGTTTCATCAGATCCAGAAATGCCTGTACTTCCCGCCGGTATTCATCACGTATCAGCTTCGGATCAATCTGCAATCGCGAACCATCTTCCATATCCTGAAATGTGATGGGGCGATTGTAATTCAGTTCCGTTTCTCCGCGATCCAGAATCTGTATCAGCACCAGTTGGTGCCGGGCATGGCGCAGGTGTTGCAGGGCGGTCAGCAGCTTGTCCGGATCATCAAAAAAATCGCTGATGACAATCACCAGTCCACGCCGGGGAATTTTATTCGCCAGCAGATGAAGCACACCGGCAATGTCGGTCGTTTTGCCGGGTGTAAGCTTCTCCATACTCACAAACATCTGGTGCAGATGAGAGGGGCCGTTGCCCTGGGGTATTTCCAGCCGAAAGTTATTATCAAACGCCAGCAGCCCCACCATATCCTGCTGATTGGAGAGCATAAAAGCCAGCGATGCCGCCAGCGTGGCACCATATTCAAATTTTGTTACATTCTCCCGCATGGTCCCCCGGGGATCCTTCAACGACGCGGTGCCATAACGCATGGAGTTGGAAACATCCAGGCAGATCGTAGCCCGCAAATTGGTTTCCTGTTCATACTGCTTGATGTAGTAGCGATCGGTTTTGGCCAGCACTGTCCAGTCCAAATGCCTGATTTCATCGCCTGGAACATATTCCCGATGCTCGGCGAATTCAATGGAAAAGCCCTTATGCGGACTTTTGTGCAAACCCGCGTACACGCCCTCCACCACGCCGCGCACCGTCATTTCCAGCCGGCGCAGTTGAGCCGCCTGCACCGGACGAAAGTATTTGTACTCCTGCAAGGCCATGAATTTCCTTTAGTGGCGAAGCGACTGCCTCGATATTTTTGCGTACGCAATTAAAAGCCCGGCAACACACCGCTTCTCAGCCAGGTGATTGCCATGCTGCCGTATTGTAACCGACGCACAATCCGCCGAGCCAGCGCCAGATCCTGCAGATCTGTTGCCGCCGCATGGCGTAATACGATCACCCCCCCCGCCGCTACCCTCTCATGGGCCAGTGTTTCCACCAGGCCATCCAATAGCGCTCGCGTCGGCGGCTCCTGCAAATGGGCATACGGCGGATCCACAAACGCCACACGCAGATCACCCCAGTCCTGCGGTAACGCCGCCGCGGTGTGCCCCACACGGTAGGCATCCATGGCCAGCACCCGGCATTGAGTTACAACGCCCAAGGTATCGATATTCTTGCGTAAACCTGCCAGTGCATCGCGGTCACGCTCTACAAAAATCGCCCGCCCCGCTCCGCGTGAAAGGCATTCCAACCCCATCGAACCGGTACCGGAAAAACAATCCAGTACCGCACCTCCACCTAAATCCACGGCCACGGTTAAGGCGTCGAACAAAGATTGTTTGGCTCTATCCGTAATGGGCCGGGTGGTTCGCGTTGGGGGCGAAACCAAAACCCGATGACGAAATTCTCCGGCAATGATACGCATGAACTTCAATCTGCCATCGCGTCAGGAACGGATGGCGGCAATCACTGCGTCCGCCACAGCAGAACAACTGGCCGTTCCACCCAGATCGCCGGTTAAAACGCGGCCTTCATTGAGTACCGCAAAGGTCGCCTTTTCAATGGCGTTGGCTTCCGCGGCAAGGCCGAACGTATATCGCAGCATCATGGCCGCGGTCAAAATGGAACCTACCGGATTGGCCTTGTTGAGTCCGGCAATGTCCGGAGCGCTGCCGTGGATTGGTTCGTAAAACGGCACGGCGTACTTACCGTGCGCATCTGGCTCACCGAGGCAGGCGGAGGGGACCAGCCCAATGGAGCCGGCTAACATGGAAGCTTCATCGCTGAGAATGTCGCCAAAGGTGTTCTCGGTAACAATCACATCAAATTCACTGGCCCGCCGCAACAATTGCATGGAGGCGTTATCCACATAAATATGCTCCAATTGAATATCCGGATAATCCTTGCTCATGGCAGTGGCGGTTTCACGCCACAATTGGCTGGTAGCCAGAATATTGGCCTTGTCTACACTCAGCAGTTTCTTTTTACGCTTGCGTGCAGTTTCAAAGCCGACTTTTAAAATTCGCCGAATTTCGTGCTCGCTGTAGGCCATGGTATCCACTGCGGTGCGATCCGGCGCACGGCCCTGAATCCCCTGCGGCTGGCCATAATACAGCCCCCCGGTAAGTTCACGAATAATCATGATATCGATGCCATTTTTGATAAGCTCATTTTTCAGCGGGCACCGGTCGGCCAGCCCCGGCGGCAACACCACATGGCGTAAATTGGCAAAAAGCCCCTTACGCAACTCCAGCAGTGCCACCCGTTCGGGGCGTTGCGCCTGGGGCAGAGTTTTATCGCGATCTGGAAGACCTACCGCCCCAAAAAAAATCGCCTGACTGGCCAGACATACCTGCCGCGTTTCCGCTGGCAATGCGGTACCGTACTTATCAATAGCTGCCCATCCGACATCCGCATAATCAGCGGTAATTTTGTGGCCAAAGCGTCTGGCAATATCGTCTACGACCCGCATCGCGGCCTTAATTACTTCCACTCCAATACCGTCGCCTGGTAACACCGCAATTGAAATATTCATTGAAACTCCTGATAAAACCCTTATGAAATTCAAAGGCTATCGCCAATGTATCCGAAGAGCAACCAGGCGAAAACCCCAGTACCGTCGTCACCATCGCCCGGACAGTGTTGACAGCATGCGCGAGCTTGCTTTTTATGCCAAGGCTTATAAATTACATTTGCCTGGGCAGGACTGCTGTGCCTGTCGGCCCATGCAGAGAGTAGCGCACAGGCCATTTGATAACTAAGTGGACCACCATCGGATTTAAGAATGGATAACACTCCACTAAGCGAGAACTCCACAACGGATGGCCTGCCTCTGGCGGTATCACTGGGGCCGGTATTGGAACAACAAGGCCTGGAGTCACAGCGCACATTGCTCGACAATCGTACCGGAATGATATGCCTGCTGGCCATTGGTCTGGGGGTCTTTGGCTTTCTGGCAGCCCAGTTACTTATGCACCTCATCGGTCTGATCACAAACCTTTGCTTTTATGGTCGATTTTCTTTTGCCTTTAGCGATCCCAGCACTCATCTGCTGGGACTATGGGTGATATTGGTGCCTGTCGCCGGTGCCCTGGTCGTGGGCGTTATGGCCCGGTACGGCTCTAAAGCCATCCGCGGCCACGGCATCCCGGAGGCTATGGAAACCGTCCTGGTGAATGAAAGCAAAATTCCCGCCCGCGTTACACTGCTGAAACCAATTTCAGCAGCCGTCAGCATCGGTACCGGAGGTCCATTCGGCGCGGAAGGTCCGATTATTGCCACGGGCGGCGCTTTTGGATCCCTGGTTGGCCAATGGGTAAAAACAGATCCCGCGGAACGCAAAATTCTGCTGGCCTCCGGTGCTGCTGCCGGTATGGCCGCCACGTTTGGCAGTCCTGTCTCGTCGGTGCTTCTGGCGGTGGAACTGCTGTTGTTTGAATTCCGGCCGCGCTCGCTGGTACCCGTGGCATTAGCCAGTGCCACGGCGGCCGGCCTGCGGCTACTGGTGATGGGTTCCACACCCATATTTGCAATGCCTCATGTTTCCGCTCCCACAGGCTGGGCTTTGCCCATATACGCCTTGATTGGAGCCTTGTTTGGCATTTTGGCGGTGGGCGTTACACGGGCCGTGTATCTGGCGGAAGATCTTTTTGAAAAGCACGTACACGTGCATTGGATGTGGTGGCCGGCGATGGGCGCTGTAGTGGTGGGCCTTTGCGGGTATTTTGTGCCACGCACCCTGGGCGTGGGGTATGACAATATTTCTGCAGCCCTTTCCAGTGAGCTTCCCCTAACAGCGCTGGCCGTATTGGCGGTGATGAAGTGGCTATCCTGGACAGTTTCTCTAAGCAGCGGTACCTCCGGTGGCACGCTGGCACCACTATTTACGATTGGCAGTTCACTTGGGGCGGTTGCCGGTGGGGCCGTTGTGTCCATGTTTCCACATTGCGGGGTCAATGTTCGCGTAGCGGCGCTGGTGGGTATGGCCGCATTATTTACCGGCTGTTCACGTGCGTTCCTCACCGCCGTGGTATTTGCGTTTGAAACCACACTTCAACCCATGGGCCTGCTGCCATTACTGGCAGGGTGTACCACCGCGTTTTGGGTGTCTTGTCTGCTGATGCGTCACACCATTATGACCGAAAAAATTGCCCGTCGCGGCATTACCGCGCAAACACAATACAGTGTGGACTTCATGGACCAGATGCTGGTCCGTGACGCGGCGAATCCGCATGTTACCTGCCTTTCCGCCAAGGATAAAATCGGTGCGGTTCGCAAGCTTTTTTTCTCTCCAGACCATCCGCTCAAGCATCATGGTTTTCCGGTCGTGGATGAACAACAACAATTGATTGGCTTTGTAACCACGCGCGATTTAGTTCGCCCCGATATTTCTGATTTTCAATGGGTTCAAGATGTGGCCACCACTCCGCCGGTGGTTATCAGTGGCCGGCGTTCGCTGCGCGAGGCGGACATGCTCATGGCCCGTCATAATATTGGCCGGCTGATAGTGGTACCGGACGACAATCCAAAATGCGTCGTCGGGATTCTCACCCGCAGCGATCTACTGGCCGCCCACCGCCGAATGAGCTAACGGTTCGTCCAATGTCGCGTGAACTGGCGGACAAAAAATGATTACCTGGTTGGAATCGTTTGGGCAATTGGCGTATCATGGCCGAATGTTAAGAAGTCAGATCAATTTTATCTTTCGTGCTGATCGGTTAGCTCTCGTCCTGGCACTGTCTGTGCTGACCGGCTGTACCTATCGAAAAGAAATAGTCATTACGCCCATGCACCCGGTGGGGATCAATCAGAGTAGCAAGCCAGCACCAGTGGTTCATTACCAATACCCAAAGGGATACAGGCCACCGGCTGTGGTAGCCATATATCAGATTCGGCTGCCCATTGGCACTTTCAGCAACAACAAAAAGATATGGAAAATTCTGCATCCCGCGGTCGGCTCACGTGGAGCCATCGCCCTGCTCCATGCCAATGGCATCCGGGCCGGACAGGCCAAAATTCCCGCCTGGCACAAAATCTATAAATTGATCCACAATGCCTCAGGAGCCACCACGTCGACCACCTATTGCCAGACCAGCGGTCTGGCTAAATTGCTGGTTACCGTAAGAAAAGATATTCGTCGGGAGCTTATTTTCTATCATCAACTCAATGGACGCGCAGTTCTGCGCAGCTACCACGATTGTGACAACATCTTTGTACTGGCCATGCATATTAATACCAAAACCAAGAGTACCGTGGTGGAACTGCAACCCGCGGTGAATGTCGGTACGGTGAGTTTCCGTCGCGGACCGCATGCCATGGGGCTTACGGCGGGAACACATCCGGATTTGCACGCCTTCGCCAATTTGCAGATCAAAGCCGATATTCCTCCCGGCAGGTTTTTGGTCCTTTGTCCGTGGCATGCCCGCCAACATCCATTTTCCATGGGATCCCAGTTTTTAAGCGACACCACTCATATCCCCCCGCGCCAGACCGTCCTGATTATGGTACCACTGGCGCGTTAGTGCTCTGTGGGTTATCGGGTTCAAGGCACTGATCAAGTTAAGGACCGGTAAACTGGCGTCCGAGGTTGTCTTGCGGTTCTGCTGCGTCCGAGAAGGGGAATTTGCCAATTTTCCTGATTATTTCCATACAGTTAATGCGATAGCAATACTTGTCATGTAATACTCGGTTTTGTGCAGTAGTATCTCAAGCACTTGGCCGAAGGGATTGAAAAAGTCGGATTTGCCTCTTACGGGATACCGCAGGCTGCCTGTTGCACCCCACTGTGGGGGTGGAACTTGACATCAGCTCCCGTATAGACGCGAGGGATCTTACCAGAGGGAGTTATCATGAAAGAGTGGATTTTACATCACACTGCATCGTTTACCATTGAAATGCCCAAACCGTGGACTTGCCGCGAAGAAGCCAACGGCCAACTCACGATTACCGATCCATCTTCCAGTGTTGCCATGACCCTGCAACTTGCCGGTCCGGAATTACACGGTACCGGCGGCCGGCCACAGGCCAATACCGCCACGCCGAAGTCTGTCACAGTCATCAACCCCCGCGAAGCCCAGTCGCTCCTGCAGCGTTGGATCACCGGCTTTTCTAACGTACGGCCACTGACTCCGCCACGGCAGATTCTCGGCTCCAACCACATGACCTGCACAGCCGAAGGTCTGGCCCGTACCGAAACCGCGCTAGGTCGAATAAAGGATATGATTCAGCGCAACATGCCGGATTGCTGGCGTTTCTGGGCAGTGTTTGACGGCGATAAAATCGTGTTGGCCCGGTGCGTTGGTACATGTGAGGCCATGCAGTTTCTGGCACCGGTGATGGAAGCCATCATCTGTTCCCTGGAAATTCATTCAGCCGACAGCCGCGCGGACAAACCCTTTGTGGAAATGGTGGTGGAACTTGGACGGCAGCATTTCTCCCCGGAGGAAATCAGCGCCATTGACAATGAAACCCTGAATGTTGGCGGTATGAAAATCCGTATTGATGCGCTGCAACACCAATACCAACAACAGCCTGATAAGCTTGATGACAACGTTCATCACTTTTTTGACAAGCTGCTGGTTCGCAACGCCGCGGAATCCGTCATCGGCGACGATGACTGGGAAAACCTGGGCCGACAGGTCATGCCGGTATTACTGCCTGCCGCGGTAGCCAACCGCCTGGATCTGCAGGTGGTTCAGGAGGATTGGCTGGCCGGCATGAAAATACATTTCGAAATTCCCGGAGCCAATGTACCCATTAGCTGCGCCGATTGCCGCCGCTGGGGCATCGATGCGGAAGAACTGCAGCAACAGGCTATGAATAATCTTTTGCGGGCCACGCGCAATATGCAGATGAACGGCGGAAAGTATGAGCGCTATACTCTCTTTAATTTCACCCGCACCAATGCGTTTAATTCCTCACGAATTCTACTGCCAATTTTGTACCGCAACCTGCGTGAACACCTTGGCACAACATTTTATATTGCCATTCCCGATCGCGATGTGCTGCTGGCCTTTGCTACTGAGGATGAAGCCGTCCTGGACTGGATGCGTAATCAGGTTCGACTGAAGTATTCGCATGCGACCCACCCCCTGTCGCAGCAGTTGTTCCTGGCTACCCCGGATGGCATTGCCGAAGTGGATTGCCAAGCGTCCACCGGCCATCAGACCACGGGCTAAACCGGGTATCGGAGCGCCGCCAAGGAATTTTTCGTCCGATTATTGGAGATCGTTTTATATCTGGAAGACGTCTTCAGCGCACGACCCACTCCCGGGCCAGTACGGAATTGGCGGCTCTCAGGGGCCGGTAAATGTTCAGGCAGTGGGTGGGAAGGTGACGGCACAAAGACCGGCCACACATGGGGAATTCATACATAACTTATTGGCGCCCGGGAAAAAATCAGTTACATTCACGTCCGGCTTGACGCAGGATGTTGCTGCAAAGTGGAGCCGCGTTACTATTCTATACAACACAATCAAGGCACATTTGCCGCAAACAAAGCCATCAGGTAAGCCGCCTATGCACAAAATCCAAGAACGACCATGAATATCAAAAAAATGACGACCGACCGACAGATTCACGCTTGTTTTGACGTGATGGTCCAGCTTCGGCCGCACTTGCGGCGCGATACTTTTGTCGCGAGCGTTCGCCGGCAGGAAAAAAACGGCTATCAGATAGTAGCCGCTCTGGAGGCGGGACGGGTGTGCGGCGTTGCTGGATACCGGGTATTTGAATGCCTATCACGGGGGCGCAATTTATATGTCGATGATCTGGTTACTGATGTGGTGTTGCGCTCGCGGGGAATAGGCCAAGCCATGTTGCACTGGCTGGCGGCCGAGGCACTACGCCAGCGTTGCCGTCACCTGAGCTTAGATTCGGGCGTGCAACGATTTGGCGCTCATCGGTTTTATCTGCGAGAAGGCATGTGCATCCTGGCGCATCATTTTGTAAGGGAATTAGTGCCGGAAGAAATGGCAGCCGATCGAGCAGCAGCCCAAACAGTGAAGCGAAAACGCGCCGTAAAAACAACGCGGTGATGATTCTTCCATTGTGCCGACACTGAAAATGACGTTCTGGCAGCAACGCCGCCCGCGAACGGACAATATGACAACCGAAAGTCATGGGTGCGGGCTTAACTGATAGGTGGGTTTATGAAGACGCGTTTTCTCTGGTCCCGGGTATCGGCCGCATGCGCCGTTATTCTGACGTCGGGCGTAGTTTTCGGTTACCCCAGGCCGACGCGTTACAATTGCTATGGCGGCGGTTTGGAGGGCGGACGTATCGTGCGGTTATTTCCGCAGGTACTGGTCCGCCGGGCAGACGGTTTTGGAAGCACCGGCCTGGTAACGTTGAAGGGGCTGGTGCTACCCCGGGTTTTTGATCAGGCCGCTCACCGCTGGCGCGATCCCTCCAGCGGCTGGTTCGCCCGCTACCGTTGGGTCCGGCAGTATGAATTCTCCACCCTCTCGCTGACTGCGGCAAAAAATCATCGTGGTACGCCCATGGTGCGGCTCTCATTTGCAATTCCACAGGAACACCAGACAGGCCTGGCCTTCCAACAATTTATTTTGCGCTGGGAACATACCCGACGTGCCGAGTTGCTGGCGGTTGGTCCAGCCGGTCGCACCGTTATTCTGCTGCATGCCTTTCGCCCGCTCAAGGCGGGCGGGCGTGTATGGCATCTGCTGATTTTCCGCTTCGCCGCCACCATCAGTGCTCGCCGGGCACTGGTGTTTCTGCGATTGCCAGCCATGCGAATGCGAATTCAGTCTCGAGCGGAACCGAATCTGCATTTTCCTGCTTATCGTATTCACCACCGACAACGGCGGGTACTGGTGAGATTTTTTCACCGGGCCAAACTGCCCACACGATGGCTTCCCCGTAAGCCACCCCGACATACCCCCGCCGGTCCGACAACCCGGCCTTAAGGGGAAGTCAGGAAATAACCTGTACCATCCGGCGGGTTCTTTTGTCCACGGGCTTTGAACGGATGTTCCAGAGCCATTTATTACATAAGTAATTTATTTACAATATGTTACATGCTGTTTTTCGCATTTACGTGTAGCCACTAATTTTATTTATAATATTCCTCTTTTCCCTTGCATTTAATTT